>NZ_MPPC01000018.1:0-64346 GCF_001896635.1 Aminobacterium sp. EBM-42 | reverse complement strand
CGGCGACAGGGTGAAACTGCTCTGTTGAACGAAGAATCCGCTAAATTCATGGTTACAGACCGGCTCGGGGATGTTTACACAAAATTTTCCGCACTACCTCTTCAAATTATTAGTCTAATTTATATGTCGTCGGTTGACGGTCACGAAACACGTTGATTGAACTACGAATATCAGCAATTATAGAAAGATCCAACTCTGCTGTAATTATCTCCTCTTGTAATCCCGCACGCACAAGTACCTTTCCCCAAGGATTTATTAGAGCAGAATTTCCTCCATATTTTATTTCGCCTGCTGTACCACAAGAATTTGTAAAAGCAAAGAACATCTGGTTTTCAATAGCTCTCGCTTCAGCAAGAACATTTATATGTGTAATTCTAACTGACGGCCATTGAGCAACAGCAAACACTACATCCGTTCCCTGTAATGCCAGCGTTCTTGCCAGTTCAGGGAAGCGTATATCGTAACAAATGACTATTCCGCAAATCACACCATCTAGTTTAAAGGTGCTGATGTGATTCCCCCAGGAAAAATAATTATGCTCACCCAATGGAGTGAACAGGTGAATTTTGTCATATTCGGCGATACACAAACCCTCTCTATCAAAAACAACCGCTGTGTTGTATATCTTGTTTTCACGCCTATTGCCAACAGAACCAGCTACAATATTAATATTTAACTCTTTCGCTAACGAGCCCAACTCCTGTTTAGTACGTTCCCCGTTATTATCACAAAGTGCAGTTAGGTTGTCTTTAGGGAAAAAACCAATATTCCATGTCTCAGGGAGAACTACTACATCCGGTTGTTCGGTTGCTACCGCCTCTCTTATCAGATTCTGTGCATGAGCAAAATTATAATCAACATTGGCCAGTTTCATATTCATTTGAATACAACTAATACGCACGATGAACCACCTTCATAAAAACACTCCTATCTTAAACTTCTGCTGCTACAACCTTGATACGATATTCAAATATCAGCTTTCAACCAGGAATCTTATCGTTCAAGTCACCACCGACCATTTTAGTTAGCGCTGAAAACAAATATGAATCATTATATATTAGTTTATTATTGCACAAAAAAACCACTATTACAAGTTTTCTTGCTTCAATTCCAATTTCCTTACGAAGCATCTTCGTCGATTAAACTAAAACCGCAAACTTCTGAGACATCCCCTTTTCGTTCTGAATGGTACCCCCTCTGGCTTTCATATTCAATGTCAAGATCATCGATAAACTGCCCCTCATTGACTTCAACTGGAAGCAACGGCATGAGTCGGTATCCTTGGTCAATTCGAACAGAGTAGACTCGTGTTTTCCTGTTCTTAAAGCTTTTTAGCTCCTCAAAATTGAGCCCTTTATCTTGCTATCTCGCAGTCAGCGTTATTGCCTTTACTCATTTTTGTATGAGTTGAATCCCAATCTCTAAGATCGTATTTAGGTTCTCTATCGTTCCAACTAACGAGGTTCAATTCTTTTTGCCACCCTTTTGACGACACTGAGAGCACGCCATAACTCTCTTTTATTTCATACTTTATATCTGCCATTTTGGCTCTCCTATTAATCAATTTCTGTTTATGCCTTTCGAAAAACACCTACTTAGCTTCCGTATGCAACTTCTTTTTGGCACATGAGTTTTGCCTGCGCTATCACAGTATCCACTGCTTGGGGAGTTTTATCCGGAGGGTAGTTATAGCGCTTCAACAGCCGCTTGATGTCCATTTTCATCTTTGCCTGTACATTTTCACGAATAGCCCAGTCTACGCTGATATTCCTTCTAATAGATAGCGTCAGGTCTTTTGCTATCTGCATTAAGATCTCGTCTCCCATAACATCCCGGGCCGACTCATTATCAGCCAGCGCATCATAAAAAGCTAATTCGTCCGAGGTAAGCCCCGTGCTCTCTCCACGTTTTTCCGCGCCACTAATTTCTTTGGCAAGCTCAATCAATTCCATAATTACCTGAGTGGTTTCAATAGTTCTGTTCTGATATTTTCTTATGGAGGCTTCAAGCATTTCAGAGAACCTCTTCGATTGAACAAGGTTGCGTCTTGAAAAGTTTTTGATGCTACCTTTGAGCAATCGATTCAACAACTCCACTGCCAAGTTTTTCTGCCGCATTCCTTTTACTTCCTCTAAGAATTCATCTGAAAGAATAGCAATATTGGGTTTCGAGAGACCAACAGAACTTAAAATATCAACCACTTCATTAGAGGAAATCGCCTTTGAAATCAACTGGTTAAGTTCGTTATCTAGCTGGGATGTGGTTTTCTTTTTGCTCCCGTCACTCATTATTTTGTGTAGACATGCCCTTACAGCTTTGTGAAATCCTACTTCAACGTTAAGTGTTTCAGCAGTATCTGTTGTAGCACACAGCGAATACGCCCGGGCCATTTCCGTCACTAGATTAATATAATCGTTCTTTCTATCTTCTCGAAGTCCAATAATAAAATCCATTGTTTCCGTAATGGCTTGCATCTTCTCACTCTGCCTGCCCGTGAAAAATTTTACGTAACTATGCCCGTGAAGCAGTTCCTTTATTAAGTCGTATTTCTCCAAAAGAACCTGAGATGCCACCTCAGTATCTACTCCGGTTGTTTTCTTATCGCTTTCTGTATATTGTGCAAGCGCATTTTTCAAGTTTTCTGCAATACCAATATAATCAACAACGAGTCCGCCTTGTTTTTCTTTAAAAACCCGATTCACTCTCGCTATGGCCTGCATAAGGTTGTGCCCGCTCATAGGTTTATCTACATACATTGAATGCATGCTCGGCACATCAAACCCCGTGAGCCACATATCTCGGACAATAACCAGCTTAAGCTCGTCATTTCTATCTTTCATCCGTTTAGCCAGGGTTTCACGATCCGCTTTCGAGCCAATAAAGGCTTGCCAATCTGATGGGGCAGAAGAACTGCCCGTTATAACAACTTTGATTTTCCCAGACATTAAGTCATCGCTGTGCCAATCGGGACGCAGAGCAACTATTTCTTTATAGAGGTCTATGGCGATTCTGCGGCTCATGGCAACAATCATTCCTTTGCCGCCTTCGTTTTCCTGAGCCAGATCCCGTTTTTCAAAATGCTCTACGATATCTTTTGCAATCTGCTTTATCCGCTGCTCCGTCCCAACTATAGCTTCAAGCCTGGCCCATTTACTCTTAAGCCTTTCTTTCTGGCTATACTCCTGATATTCAGTGATTTCTTCGTATTCTGAATCAATCTGAGGTTTCATTTCTTCCGGCAGGTCTAATTTAGCAATTCTGCTTTCATAAAAAATCTTAACCGTTGTGCCATCTTCTACAGCCCTTGTCATATCATAGATATCGATATAATCCCCAAAAACCACTCTCGTATTTTTATCTGTCAGTTCTACAGGTGTTCCTGTAAAGCCTATATAAGAAGCGTTGGGAAGGCTGTCCCGCATATACTTTGCATAACCGTACTTTACATCTGCTTCTGTTTTTCCCATTACAATTTCTGCACCAAAACCGTATTGACTTCTGTGAGCCTCATCGGCAATAACAACCACATTCCGCCGATCTGTAAGCATCGTATTCGCAGTGTAGGGAGAAGAATTTTCCGCAACCCTGCCCCATCTATTAAAATCTATCACTTCTCCATTTGTCTCATTGGTAAAAGGGGCAAACTTCTGAATGGTTGTAAAGATAATGCCGCCGCTGGTACGGTTATTCAGAAGCTCTCTAAGATGAACTCTGTCTTGTGCCTGTACCGGCGTATTTCTTAAGAGCTCTTCGCTTTTAAGAAACGTGCTGAACAGCTGGTCGTCCAAATCGTTTCTATCTGTAATAACTACAATTGTCGGGTTTTCAAGTTCTTCATCAATAACCAGTTTCCCCGCATAAAAAACCATAGAAAGGCTTTTACCGCTGCCCTGAGTATGCCAAATAACGCCTACTCTTCTATCACCTTGTTCCATCGTTGCGCGCTGGGTGCTTTGAAGAGCCTTATTTACGGCATGATACTGATGATATCCTGCCAAAATCTTTTTGATTTCTTTACCATCACTTTGGAACAACACGAAATGCCTGATAATATCAAGGAAGCGGTCTTTCAAAAACATTCCTTTAATCAATACTTCAAGCTGAGGAATACAGAGGGGTGCCACATCGTCACCATCAATAGTGCGCCAAGCCATAAAGCGGTCTTCATTAGATGTGAGAGTTCCAGCTCTGGCATTTACACCATCGCAGATAACCATAAAGGAATTATACGTAAACAAGGAAGGGATAGTCATTTTATAGGTTTGAAGCTGGTTAAAAGCATCAGTAATATCTACATTCTCGTCACTTGCATTTTTCAGTTCTATAACGACCAATGGAATGCCATTAACAAATACAACTATATCTGGTCGTTTTTCTTTATCATGCTCTACAACAGTAAACTGATTCGCTACTAAAAAGTCATTGTTGGAAGGTGCTTCTAAATCAAAAACATAGGCTTTTTCAGTGCGATATCCGCCATCTTCCTGTTTTACCTGAACGTCAATGCCATCAGTGATCATTTTCTGGAAGGTTTTATTGTTCATAATGAGGCTAGGGCTCTGAGGAAACATTATCTGCCTAAACCCATCTTCCAGCGCATCGTCAGGAAGATCTGGATTTATTCGTGCAAGAGCCTCTTTTAATCTCTCTGTCAGTACTACATCGCTATAATAGGTACGTTCAGGATATGTTCCTTCTGGAGCAATATCTGGTGCAAAAACCACCTCATAACCTAGTTCTTCAAACCATTCAAGAGCGGCTTCTTCCAAATGGCACTCGCAAAAAGCCATCTATAGCACCTCCTCAATAGGTACTCTAACCTCCCCAGACATAAGTTTAGGCAGTAAGGCATCGCGGACTGATATTAATATTTGATTTTCCTCACTAAGTCTCCTCTTTTCTGCAAAAAAACGGGCTATCAAGTAATTAAATTCTGCAATTTTATCAACTGATGGGATAATAACCTTAACCGATTTTAAATTAGATTGGTTAATTTTTAGTTGTACTGCTCCTGTTACAATTGATTTAACATTAGTATTCTTCAATAATATATAAAGACTCTCTTCACTAAATCCATTTTTACCTTTCAAAACATGAGCATGATTATTAACCCAAAATTTACCCCAAACATATTGCAAAATAGGGTACCCTTTTCCATCTATAACGGTACCATCTTCCCCTAATAAAACATATACTCCATCAAATATATAATCATCGACATAGTCCATAAGCGAAGTTGCTCCATAGTACGGATAGACTTTTTGCATTTTTTCTCTTTTCCTACTTGATAAAGGAATGCGTTTTGAATCAAATAATTCTATAATTTCATCTAATGTTCCAACTCGCCACCCCTTAGGGATCTTGCCCAATTCGCTATCAATAAATTCGCCATTTTGAAATGGTTCAAAATCGACAAACCAGCTTTTGAAGATTGCTTGAGCCATTTCCTCAAGTGTTTTATTAATTCGATTATTGAGCTCTATCTTGTCATCAAGGCAAGAAAGAGTTGCTGCGATGGTTTTTTGCTCCTGCAGATTGGGGGTCCACATAACACTAAGCCCCATAATATCTTTTTTATTCACTCCCCCGAAAACAGTACCACTCTCTGTTTTCTTTAAATTTTTTACATTGTGCTTTAGCAAATAAAATAAATACAAGTTATTTCTATTTTTCATCCTCATGGCACAAATACCACGCCCAATACAAATTTTTTCCTGAGCGATGTTTAAATCTCCAACAGGAGCTCTTACGCTCATTAAAATGTCATTTTGGATTGCGATTTTTTTAACATTTGTACAAAATACATCAAATTTCGGGTATATCATCCCAAAAGTTTTATTGCCTTGTAAAAAAGGGACGCCTAAACCTTCTGTATTATAGAATTCGGATTTGGGAGATTGTCCCATTTCAATATCTACGATTTCTCCTAACTTAACTTCTCTCCACTCATTAGAACTCATAACCAATCGCTCCTAATCGCTGCTTGATCTCTTCTTCTAGTTTGTGGGATTTAGCGAACATCTCTGCCAGTTCACCTGTTAGCCGCGTCATCTTCTCTTCGAAGGGTTCGCCGTCGTCTTCCACTTCTTCTATGCCCACATATCGGCCAGGAGTCAGTATATATTCGTGCTCTCTTACTTCTTCAATATCGGCAGATTTGCAAAAACCCTGTATGTCTTTATATTCTTTTTTATTATCGCGCCAGTTGTGGTAGGTGTCGTAGATCTTTGCTATTTCTCCATCAGAAAATTCTCTATGCTTGCGGGTAACCATTGTTCCCATTTTACGAGCATCAATAAAGAGAATTTTATCTTGCCTGTTTTCTCGCTTTTTAGAGATAAACCACAGACAAACGGGAATGGTTACATTGTAAAAAAGGTTTGGTGGCATAGTAACAATGCAATCTACAAGTCCTGCTTCTATGATGTTCTTTCTTATTTCAGCTTCGGCTTTAGTGGTTGTACTCATAGATCCGTTAGCCAAGACAAAGCCCGCCACTCCGGTAGGAGAAAGTTTGCTGATAATATGTTCAATCCAGGCGTAGTTGGCGTTCTTTTCTGGCGGAATTCCATATTTCCAACGGGCATCATCTGGAATTAAGGTGTAATCGCTAACATTAAAAGGAGGATTAGCCAAGATATAATCGGCTCTTATATTTTTATGCAGATCATTTCCAAATGTATCTGCGTCTCGCGCTCCAAGATTTCCATCAATTCCCCTGATAGCCAGATTCATTTTGCAAAGTCTCCAGGTCGTAGCCGTATATTCTTGACCGAAGATGTGGATATCATCTTTTCGCCCCTGGTGCTCTTCAACAAAACGGGATGACTGCACAAACATGCCGCCAGAACCGCAACAAGGGTCATAAACTCTTCCTTTATACGGTTCAATCATGCCAACTAGAAGTTTTACGATGCTAGGCGGCGTATAAAATTCACCTTCGCTGGAACCGAATTTCCCTAAGAAATACTCATATACCCTGCCTAGAATATCTTGAGCTTTGGCTT
This sequence comes from Aminobacterium sp. EBM-42, assembly GCF_001896635.1. Lineage (NCBI taxonomy): Bacteria > Thermotogati > Synergistota > Synergistia > Synergistales > Aminobacteriaceae > Aminobacterium > Aminobacterium sp. EBM-42. Next base: position 57,339 of record NZ_MPPC01000018.1, on the reverse strand, counting down.
CTTTGTTTCCGAGGTTGAAGGAAAACAAATCAATGAGCTCTCCTAATTTTGCTTTATCAAGCTCAGGCCTCGCGTAATTTTTGGGAAGGACTCCTTTTAGGTTTCTATTTTCTCGTTCAATAGTTATCATGGCATCATCTATAATTTGTCCAATGGTGCTCTGTTTCGCATTCTTTTTAATAAAATCCCACCTGGCGCTGGGTGGAACATAAAAAATGTTTTCTGCTACGTAGGCATCTCTGTCTTCTTCGAAACCTTCTTCTTCTGCTACCAGTTCGTTGTATTTTTCTTCAAAACTATCAGAGATATATTTCAAAAAGATAAGACCAAGAACAACATCTTTATAATCTGAAGGCTGAATATTGCCTCGCAGTTTATCTGCCATTTCCCATAATTTATCTTCAAATTCCAAGTTCACAGACATGGCTCTGATCCTCCTATAGCAAGTTGTTGTAAATGTTCATTTTTATATTCGACCAACGGGATTCCGCAAGGTTGATAGCTTCTTTATATGTTTTAAACTCTTGACAATACGTCTCAATCATTTTTTGTTGCTCGTATATCGGAAGAAACGGAATTTCCATCTCCATAATATCAGCATAATTAATATTCATGAGGATTGTTCCTCGCTGGAAACTTTGAATCATGGCCTGACCAACTGGGCTTTCTAAAAAGATTTTTATAAACTCGCCCTTTACTTTTTCCTTGGGACGAATTACGACCAAGTTTGCAGAAGCAATAATTGTTTTATCTTGAGCTTCAAACACAGCAGATTTAATAGATGTTCCTCGACAAGAAAGAACAACGTCACCAGAACTAAGTTCATAACGTTTTATCTTGTGTTCTTCCTCATCGATAGTATCTAAATCGTGATAATCTATCTCACCATCTTTAATATTAGAAATGTTAAGCACAGCTACGTTGCCAGGACCTAGGTCTTTTTTTAATATAGACTTTCCTCTGAAGACTTCAGCTACATTTTTGAGTTTTACTTTTGGGAGATCAGAATCTCTAAAGCATCGGATGTTTTCATTGTCGTTTGCTAAAAGAAGCTCTATTCGCCAATCTTTATGAGATAAAAAATCTTTGATTGATATCGTCTGTTTATCTCTGATATTAACTTTCTCTTCTTGAAGTTCGAAAGTTCCAATATTGACTTGTTCTTTAGGTAAGGAAGTTACAGAGAATAGATATGTTTTTATAGCTGTCGCCGGGCGAAATGTTCCTTCTGGAAGAAGATACATGTTTTCCACATAAAAATTCTCTGTTATATACGACCGTAGCTTTTCATAACCAAGACTGGCAAAAGTTATTTTTGCAGGAACAATAATATCTAAAGTGCTATTCTCATCAAGATGATTCAACATGTTCTCGAAAGCAATACCGTCACTATCTCTTGTCAAGAAGGTTTGGCTCGTTCCTTCTGGCCTATTGCTAAAAATTGGCAATGAATAGACATAATCGTATTTTTCATTTTCTAGGCATGGCATATAAATAGACTCGAATCGGATTTTTACATGTTCGTATTCTCCGAAGGCCAACTGTAAAAGAATGTGCATTGGCTTAAGATGCGTTGTTAATGTGATTTTTATGTTTGGAAAGCGTTTTATCAAATCCCCTAGCCCTGACAGATGCTTTTCAGCTTCTGTAATAAGCACTTTTTGGGGACAGAGCCGCTGTATTCTTTCACTTATATATTCAGTAAGATATTGGGGGGAAATAACGGTGCCCATTCGATCATTTTTGTATATTTCAATAGTGAAATCGACAAGGTCTATGTCTTTTAAGGCTTCAAAAATTTCTAAAAAATCATCTCTATCAGTAGGGAAGAACCCCAAGTGATCTTCTGTCGTTTTTTTCATAAGCTGAAATAAAACTTCTCTGTCTCTTTGTATGTTAGCTGTTTTATCAAAATTCTCTTTGAGTTTCTTTTGGGTCATTTTTACCCGAAGCATTTCATTAAGCAACTGCTCTCTTGAAGATAGCTGCCTCTGGAATAAGACGTTTAAGGCATTATCTATTCTCATCTCTAGGAAGGAGCTCCTTTCTGCTCTATTTTAATAATGAAATTATAGCCCCAATAACATGGTATGTAAATACTAAAATATTAATATTGGAAATGTTAAATTTTATATTGCACTTTATTTTATAAATGCAAATAAAGTAATGTGGGATTTGCGAAACTTCAAAATAAAAAATCCCCTTTCGTTCTGCTTTAGCAGAATCGAAAGGGGAAAATGTCTTTTCTATTATGGTGCCGGAGGGGAGACTCGAACTCCCACAGACCCGAGGCCCGGCGGATTTTGAGTCCGCTGCGTCTACCATTCCGCCACTCCGGCAACGCCAATATTTCTATCATATATGAAGGGTGATGTCCAGTAGGATATTTCAATTCCGTCTTTTTAAATGGATGGCAACAGTAGTTAAAAATACCCTTGGTCCAGTGCGTAAAGAAGGATAACTGCAGAGTAGTTCTTTTGTAGAGCCAAGCACTGCCGTTATCCTTTCTCTTTTTAACGCTTCATTCCATATACAACGTCAAGAATCGATCCGTCGCGATATTCTACTACCGCGGCGACTCGAGATTCGTCAAACTCAACAGGATCCATCACCCCGGTAAGAGCTTCTGTATCCTGGCGGAGTTTCTCAATATCCACCACATTCAAGCCACTATCCAAAGCCTGTTTTAGAAGATCTTCCCTGCGGGGGTTTATACAAATGCCACGCTCGGTGACAATTGCGTCCACGCTGGCTCCTGGAGTACAGATAGTCTGTACTCTCTTCTTTATGGATGGCAATCCTCGACGGAAGCTCGGCAACACGACTACCGTCAGCTTTGCACCCCCTGCTGCATCTGGGTGGCCGCCCATTCCGCTGCGAAGATATCCATCATGGCCTGTGAGAAGATTGACATTAAAGTCAACGTCCACATCAAGAGCTCCCAGCACGGCCACATCAAGCTGATGGGTCATGCACCCGGCATTTAATGGGTTTGCATACCAGGAAGCGTCGATTTCGTAGTGTGTGGGGTTCCTCAACATTGATGCCCCCATGGCTGGATCGAAGCTCTGAACGTCAAAGAGGGCCTGGAATCTACCCTCTTCCAGAAGGGAAACCATATCAGCAGTGATACCACCGAGAGCAAAGCTTCCAGTAATATCTTTTCGCTGCATATACTCACGTACATACTGGGTCACTGCCATGGAGATTCCGCCACCGCCTGCCTGGTAAGAGAACCCGGGACAGATAGCGCCAGATGCGGCTATGAGCTCATAAGCGTGATATGCCAGTGCCAACTGCGTTGGGCTTTTGGTAATACGTATCGAACCTGTAGCCAGTTTCTGGGGATCGCCAATGGAATCCAGTACCACCACTTGATGAACAAGATACTGAGGGATGGAGACCCGCGGCCTCAGTGGATATTCAACAAGGTTGTCTGTAACGGCGATAACATGTCGAGAGAAACGAGCGTCCTGCATACCGTAGCCAAGGGAGCCGAAAGCCGATGGGCCGCTCATGCCGGTCATATTGCCGGACATATCGCAGGCCGAAGCACCTATGAAAGCTACATCAACAGCAATGGATCCTTCTTCTACGGCTCTTGCCCGCCCTCCATGGGTACGGATAATAACTGGCGGAAGCTTTTCGTTCTCAGTCTGGAAATAGTCGCCTACGGCACCACGAATTGGAGCATAGATCTGGCTAATAAGGCCAGAACGGATGTAATCCACTACAAAATTATGGCATTCCAACAGAGCAGAACTCATCAATACGAGGTTTTTAAAGCCCATGCAGTTAAGCTCTTCAAGAACCTGAGCAACCACTCTATCACCATTGCGGAGGTGATGATGGAAGCCGATGGTCATGCCATCGCAGAGGCCTGAACGTTCAATAGCCGTGCGCAGGTCTGGGGCAATTTTATTGGTGCCCATTGGAACCACATCGCGCTCGACCTCCATAATGGTGTTAAAAGCTGGAGATGGGGCAACACCTGTTACTCCTTCGAAGGGACGAACTGAACCAATACCTGGAATCTCATCGGGAACAAGGCGCCCTGCCGCATTTCTCACCATGGTCATGGTAACACCTCCTCAGAGTTACAAGGAATGCCTGCCTGGGCCAGAACATTCATGGCCTGCCGAATCACTGGGCCGTCAACCATTTTCCCGTTGACGCTAAAAGCTCCTCTGCCCTCTGTTCTGGCAATTTTCGCCGCAGCGATGACGTCCTGAGCATGAGATAGAATGTCTTCGGAAGGGTAGAATCCCTGATTGATGATCCTGACCTGTGAAGGGTGGATCGCTGACTTGCCCGAGAAACCCATGGTTGCGGCTTTGCGGGTATTGGTCAACAATCCTTCTCCATCGTTTATATCTGTATAAACTGAGTCAAAACAGTCAATCTTCGCTGCTTTGGCAGCCAGGATCATATGACCGTTTGCATAAGCCAGTTCTTCTCCTGAGGATGTTTTGCGAATTCCCATGTCTGCTGTCAAGTCTTGTCCACCAAGACCGACACCTTTTACCCGTTTACAACTTCTTACCAGATTCGCTACATTTTCTACAGCCTGGGCCGATTCTAGTAGAATATGAAGCTCTATTCCGCCTTCTGAAAGTCCGTTTGCCTTCTCTAATTCTGTGATACGGTTATCCACCATGCGAATATTCTCCACTGACTCTGCTTTTGGCAAACGAATCACATCTGGCCCTGCCGGAACAATTTCTTCTAAATCTAGCTCCCACCAAGGGGTGGACACATCATTGATCCTGACCACTTTTTCAACACAATCGAAAAAAAGACAGCGCAACGCATAGGCCACCAGGCGTCTGGCTTCATCCTTATGTGCTGGAGCAACCGCATCCTCCAGGTCAAGGATCACACAATCGGCACCGAGAGATGGGCAGCTTTGCAGCATTGCAGGATTATTTCCTGGTATATAAAGCAATGAACGGCGAAGTTTCACTATTTTTTCACGCCCTTTCCTTCAAGGCCCGCTCAAGAGCCACCTCGACCCGCGCACGGATCACAAAGGGCAAGGCCCCAAAATCCTCTACTATCAGGCAAACTTTGGGCGAACCATAACGATCCAGAGTCTCTCGAATCAGCGAGTCTGTACGAGTGGCAAAAAGCTGGCTATTTCTACCTTGATACTTCCATTCCATTGTTTCTGCTGGCTTAACTGTGACAAAGCAGTCACTTTTTCCGTCGGAACCAGCCTGTGCACTATGCACAATCATTTTTTAACCCCCCTTATATTGTATAAAGGTCTCCTCTACAAGAGGGAAGCCCGAACATTACTATTAAGCAAGATCTGGCAAATCTTTCGCTCGCTTTTTTGTAACTACATAAAGAACGACAAGTACTGCCAGGCCACAGAGGTCGGTGACCGTGCCTGGATAAAGCAATCCCAAGGCACCTGCAAAAGCGAGGAGCCGCTCATACCAGCGAAGGCGCGCCATTATATAGTTCTCAGCGGCAGAAGCCAGCAGGAATACGCCCACGATAGCTGAGATCATGGCCTGAAACGTCACAAACCAACTGGTAACGTTGGTCAACAGAATCTCTGGGGCTAAAACAAAGATAAAGGGAACGATAAACCCGGACAGGGCCAGTTTGACCGCGGCGAATGCCGTTTTGTTTGGGTCAGCTCCAGCTATGCCGGCTGCGGTATAAGCCCCTACGCAGACCGGTGGAGTCACCGATGAGAGCACTGCGTAGAAGAATACGAACAGATGTGCGTCCAAAGGCCTCACTCCGAGCAAGACCATAGCGGGAGCGGCCACAGCACTAGCCATGACGTAACTAGCAGTTGTAGGCATCCCCATGCCAAGAAGCATGGCAATGATCATGGTCACCACAAGAGTTATTATCAGGTGTCCCTGGGTCATGGCAAGAATCGCGTCACCGACGCGCAGAGCCACACCTGTAGCTCCCATCATGCCTATGACCACTCCGACAATAATACAAGCCATAGCAACAGAAAGAGCCCCTTTTGAACCGCTTTCAAGGGTAGATACAAGGGTCCTCACGTTCAGCCGATCGGATTTCTTTACGAAACTGAGGAGAACGCAGCTGAAAATGCCCCAGCATCCTGAATAGAGCGGATTGTAACCTTTTACAAGAAAATAGACTATTACAAAAAGTGGGATGGCCTTGTAGCCGCTGGTCAGAAGAACTTTGCCAACCTTAGGCAGCCTATCCTTCGGAAGACCTTTAAGACCTAGTTTGGAAGCCTCAAGACTGAGGGAACACCATATGCCCCAGAAAAAAAGAAGGGCGGGGATGATTGCGGCAGTAAGCACTCTGGTATAAGGCACCCCAAGAGTGTCGGCGATGATAAACGCCGCTGCTCCCATAACAGGAGGCATGATCTGTCCACCTGTGGATGCTGCCGCTTCCACAGCCCCAGCAAAATGTGGCTTGTACCCTATTTCTTTCATTAGGGGGATCGTAAAGGCGCCAGTGGTTGCCACGTTTGCAGATGTACTGCCGCTAATGGTTCCCATAAGAGCACTGGACACTACGGCAATTTTGGCTGGACCGCCTTTGAGATGTCCTGTCAGAGCCATAGCGAAGTCATTAAAGAATTCCGATGCCTTAGTAGACGTCAAAAAGGCCCCGAACAAGACGAACAGGTATATGTAAGTAGCAGATACTCCTGTCACAAGGCCGAATAATCCATCTGTAGTAAGATAGAGCTCTTCAATGATACGAGGAATGGAGAGCCCGAAGTGCTATATAGGGCCAGGCATTGAGCGTCCAAAATAGGCAAAAAGGAGGAAAAGGAAACAGAAGCCTGGAAGAGCGTTGCCTAAGACGCGGCGTCCCGCCTCAAAAACCAGCACTGTAAAAATCCCGCCAAGTATCAATTCATAATCGTAGATCAATCCTGCCCGCATAGCGATATCTTCATAACCGAAAAAGACATAAAGAGCGCAACCGGCAGCAGCTAAAGCCAATATCCAGTCCACAAAAGGTACTCTATCTCGTGGAGAATCCTTAGTCCCTGGATAAAGAAGGAAAATCATGGTCATTACAAAAGCTACGTGGAAACTGCGCTGTTTCATCGTAGGCAACAACCCGAAAAAGGCCGTATAAAGCTGGAAAATAGCGAGGGAAACCGCCAAGATCATAATAAGCTTGCCCGAAAATCCTGTCAGGGATCGCCGCTTGCCGACCTTCTTGGCAGTGACAGCCGCATCAGAACTGTTCGATGAAACAGAGGAGACTGGAGAACTCACAACAACACCCCCAATGTAAAATCCTTTGCTAGTGTGTAAAAAGAAGGGGGCTTGATCGCCCCCCTATACGTTATAAAAACGTGGGTTACTTAACTAAACCGGCTTCTTTATAGTATTTAAGGGCTCCGGGGTGAACTTCCATAGAGCAACCATTGAGAGCGTTTTCAAGGCTGAAGTTTGCAAAGTAGTTAGGAAGCCGATCTTTTAAGAACTGTGAGTTCTCGTACATCATCTTAACGGTCTTGTAGATAACTTCGTCGCTCATGTCAGCATAGGTTATCAAGGCTCCCACAGCTGCAATTGTAGGTAGATCCTTATCGAATCCCTTGTAGGTGCCTGCAGGAATTACAGCAGAGGCAAAGAACGGGCATTGTTTCAGAATTGTTTGACGCTGTTCCTCATCGATAGAAAGAAGACGCACATTCTTGGAAATCATCTCTGTAATCTGAGCGTTGGGATAGGTAGTAAGCCAGATATGACCATTAACAGTGCCTGTCTGAAGGGCCTCTACGACCTCGGAGCGGCCATAACGGTCGATGGTGATATCCTCATCCTTTATGCCATAAGCGCCAAGAACAATACGGCAGTTTGTATCGATGCCGTTGCCAATTGGGCCGTAGTCTATCTTCTTCCCTTTGAGATCTGCAATACTTTCGATCCCATCGCCACTTATAAGGATATGTGCGGGCATAGGGTAGATCGCCGTCACAAAACGAAGCTGCTTGAGGGCACGCCCCTCAAAGCCGCCTGTTCCGTTCCAGGCTTCATCAACTGTTGCAGACTGTGCAAGGCCAAATTCCATGTCTTTTTTGGCAAGCGCCATCAAATTCTTCGCAGAACCGCCAGTAACAGCTGTGTAGTTGATGCCATTCTTTTCCTGGTTTCCCAGCTGAGCAATCGTGTTACCTATGAGATAGAATCCACCGCCAACACTGCTGGTCCCGATTCGGGCAAATTCCGCGGCGCAGGAAACTCCCGCAACTGCAAATACTAGACTTGCTGCGATTAAAGCACTGACCATACTTTTGCGAAACATATCCATACCTCCTCATTATTCTTTATATGATAGAAACAGTACAGATTTTCTGAGATAAGCCAAACTAGCGGTAATTTTTTCTATCCCACACAGAACAAGCTTCTTCTATTGTTTTCGGGGCTAACCCTGCAAGTTCATCTTTTAATCCCATTGCGGCGGAGAGCTCCAGTCTTTCTTTCGTTGCTGCAGCCATAACAGGTTTCAATCTGAGAGTTTCCATTAAAGCAATGGATTCCGCCACTTCGTGGGCTCTGCGTTCCGCATGGATCATATCGGCACCAAGCATTCGAGAAATTGTTTTTTCGAAAGGAAGCTGATCCACCGTAGCGGATATTGATTTAAGAACAACATCTTCCAGACCGCTCCTATGGGCCAGGAGAAAAGTTTCAACTAGAAGTGCGCCTAGTCCTTTCATGAAAACGCTACGGACCAGCTTTATCCGTGTTCCATCTCCTGCTGGCCCCTTTACTACATCGATCTTCATTCCCAGCGGAACCATCTTCTCCTGCCACAGACTCGCACCACAGCCTGAGGCTATCATAGGCACCTTATGCCTGTTGATTGTAAGAGGACCCATCATAGCCGAATCTGCAAAGTAAATGCTCCTGGCCTGAAATTCCTTTTCCCAGCGTTCTTTCTCAGCAGGCGCAGCTGTGGTCACGTCAACATACAGAGATCCCGCCGACATATGGGAAAGGGCAGACTTGGCAGCATGGCCTGCATATGGAGCCTGAACAGCACAGACAATCACTTTACACGATCTGAACAACTCTTCTGGCGTATCACAAAGAATAACATTGGCTTCATTGGCCCGTTTACGAAGGTTTTCCTCGTAGAGTGTCCCGCTTCCCAGCACCACATCGTAGGCACATATACCTGACAGTCCTTCGTCCCGGAGTCCTGAAGAGATGCAAAAGGAAACTTCTCCAAATCCTACAAAACCCAAAGATAATTCAGCCACAGTCCTTACCTCCACTTAGGGAAGCCATATACCGTCTATGGTCTCGCAGCCTTTTTGGTCGAGAGTTTTTTCAACCCAGCTACGATCACCTGTGCCATCAGCCAGTCGGGGACCCTTAACCTCTTCGTTTAAAAGCAGGCGACGGCCTCCTTCAAGACATTGTCGGGCCAGGCCCTTGGGAACAACTATGACCCCATCGGCATCGCCAACGATGATATCCCCGGGGCAGACAAAGATGCCGCCACAGGAAATTCCCACATTAACTTCTCCCGGGCCATCCTTATAAGGACCGCCGGGCGTAGAGCCTGTAGCATAGACCGGTACCCCCAGGCTATACAGAGCTTCAACATCACGAACCGGGCCTTCGATAACTATTCCAGCCACCTTTTTATGGCGGGCATAAAGAGCCATCATCTCCCCCATGAGAGCATAGCTTCGATCCCCTTCATTCGAGAGGACAATTACATCTCCCTCTTCTGCCATGTTCAAAGCCTTATGGAACATAAGGTTGTCCCCGCCACGAGCACGCACTGTCAGAGCCACACCCACCATATTGCATTCCGTTGGTGCGGTCATGAGACGAATATAGGAAGCCATGGCAGCGGAACGATTCATTCCGTCTGCAATGTTCGCTGCAGGAATATGTTTAAACTTCTCCACCAGGTCTTTCGGGGGAAGGTCTCGCTGGGTAAAGACTCGAAAACCAATACTCATATCAGGACTTTTCAATTAATCAACAAATTTAGGAAGATATTCTTTTTCCTGTTCGCGGAATCCGGGAACTCCTACGATATTTTTAAATTCGTCAAAGGAGAAGAGTACTTCCTTTCGATCAGGAGCAATATCGTCTTTAATGGCTTCAAGGTAGTTCTGAACTCCCTTCGCCGCAGCAAAAACCGATCCTACCGGCACGCTGATACGAGCCACTCCGAGCTCTTTCATCTGATTTACGGGAAGAAGGGGAGTTTTACCACCTTCGATGCTATCGAAGAAGTTAATGCTCACCAGGGCGTCGATTTCTTTAACGGCACGCTCAATTTCTTCGATAGTGCGAGGAGCCTCTACAAAAATCATGTCTGCGCCGGCCTCAGCGTAAGCATTGCCGCGGCGAATGGCTTCGTCAATGCCAGAAACAGCAATAGAGTCTGTACGGGCATTGATCACAAAGTCGGGATCAAGTTCATCTCGAACTTTGGCGCAGGCTTTGATTTTTAAAACCATTTCATCACAAGGTACAATAGTTTTTCCTTCAATATGGCCACATCGTTTGGGAAACATCTGATCTTCTATGTTCATACTGGCACAACCAGCTTTGATGAGCTTTTCGGTAACATACATGGCATTGATCGCATTACCAAAGCCAGTGTCTGCATCGGCCATTACAGGAATATTCACTGCGTCAACTATATTGCGGGTGAAATTTCGCATTTCCTCAAAAGAAAGAAAAGCCATATCAGGCAAACCAAGAAGCGTGGCCGCCAAACCAAAACCACTTACCTGCAACGCCTTAAAACCAACCTTTTCAATGAGCTTTGCGGAAAGAACATCATGAGCGCCCGGAACTACAAGGGCCTCTCTCTTCTCAAGCAATTGACGCAAAATAGTAGATTTTTTCACGAAGGCTCCTCCTTAGATTATTTTATATTGTGGAAGTAGCTTTCATATTATAAAATAAATTAAAATAAAGCAAGTGCAAACAAGTAAGAAATATCATGTTTAATACACGGTTAAACAAAGTGTAGAAATTCATCCCTTCTTCATCTCTAGTGATAGGGAGCGAAAAACTCTACTTTCTGATAGAGTATGAAGAAAGGATAAAATTGCAGATAATTGCTGAAAATATATTTTTTATGACTCTACTCTAATGCTATCTACCAGAGAGAAGAGAGCAACACCCGATCGTATAAAGGGATTTAACACAGAAGGGAGAATGACAATGAGACCCCAAAAAACAAAAGGAGCCTCATCAATTCGTAAGTGTCTCGCCGTCTTAGACTCTTTTACCTGGGACAATCCCCATCGGACACTGACTGAAATAGCGGAAGAGATCAACGCACCACTGCCGACGGCTTCCCGTATCACTGCAGTGCTTTGTGAGGAGGGTTTTCTAGATAAATGTGAGGGAAACCTATACCAGCTTGGCTGGAAATGTTATCGTATGGGAGCAATTTTCAAGGCCAGCGATCCTACAAAAAATGTAGCTCTTCCACATATGCGGAAATTGAGGGATACATTCAACGAGACGGTTAGTTTATACCAGCGCAAAGGCATATGGCGCATATGCTGTGAACAGGTATCAAGTACCTATCCTCTCAAACGCTTTGCAAATCCCGGCGACCGTTTTCCCCTCTGGGCGGGAGCGGCAGGACGCTGTTTTCTGGCTTACATGGCTCTTGAGGAAGTGGATGCTGTATTTGATGCCGCACCTGAAGAAGTGCGCCTCAAGCGGACAATTCTTATAGATAGGGCAACTAAGGTAAAAGACGATGGGTATGCAACCAGTATTGCGGAAAGGGAACCCGGCGTCTCTTCAGTTTCTTGTCCCATATTTAATTTCACGGGACTTCCCATAGCCTGCCTAACCATTTCAGGACCCAGCATCCGATTTACAGACGACGTTGTTCCTCGCATCATCCTTGCCCTCCTTCATGAAAGCCGTGAACTATCTATCGCCCTTGGAGCCCCTGAAGAACTAACCGTAGAAAGAAAGCCCACGAAATTTCCTCATTTACAGGACTAACGGAATAGCGTGCACATTTTCAAGACCTGGCACGAATTAAGAAGGGAGTGGCAGACAGTGGCTGAAACCTGGATCACAACCAAGGGTGGAGATTTTGGTGAGACAAGTCTCGGGAATGGTGATCGGGTTCCTAAAGATCACCTCAGGGTAGAAGTTTTTGGAACCATTGATGAGTGCCAGGCCCATGTAGGGATGGCAAGGGCTCTCTGCGAATACGAAGAAATTTGTGAAAATCTCTGTTGGCTTGAACAGCAATTGGGGCTGTTAATGGGTTACTTAGCTCTTTTCCCCGGCCTACCCTGCCCAAAAATTGAAGCTCTTGAAGCAATTATAGATAAAGTGGGAAATGTAACAGAAAGGAATTTTCGTTTTGTCCGGCCCGGCGATTCGAAAGCAGGAGCCGCATTACACGTAGCAAGAACTGTCGCTCGAAGGGCAGAACGTTTAGCGGTGAAACTTTTCCGCTCAAAAGAATTAAAGGAAGAAGGATATTCCTATATTAACCGGCTTTCTGATGTTATTTATGCTCTCTCTCTCTGGTACGATCATCTGGCGCGAACGCAGGAAGAAAAAAGCGAATGTCGCCAGTAACATGATTCGACGAGAAAGAGAAAAAGAGCACAAAGCTTTTCAATTAGTGTATAATGGGTGCAAAGTGCTTGGTTTAGAGGAGGATTGTGACTATGGACCAAAATACACTAACCCCAGCCACAAACCAGGGGTTGAGACAGATTGTTTATGAAAAGTTGAAAGACGCGATCGTAAATGGCGTTTTGAAACCAGGCTCTAAGCTTTCTGAGATAGAGCTTGCTGAACAGTTGGCTGTTTCCAGGACTCCGGTTCGAGAAGCTATTCGGCAATTGAGCCAAACTGGGCTTATCACCCTGACTCCTCGGAGAGGAGCTTTTGTCACTTTACCCTCTCTCAAGGATGCCTCTGATCTGTACGAACTGAGACAGGCACTAGAAATTATCGCCATAGAAAACGTATGCGAGAATCCTCCAATCAAGGATCTGAAGCTTTTTCGCGAAATTTTTTCTGCAATGTCCGGCCAAACATCCCACGAAGAATATCTGACTGAAGACCGCCGCTTTCACTGCTTCCTTTATGAGTGCAGCGGCAATAAGTATCTTCATAAAACACTCAACAACATTGTTGATTTGATCAATCTGTGCCGCCCCTACTCTATGCAATCCGACCCAACGATTATGGGTGTGTTCCTTAAAGGGCACCTCGCTATCATAGATGCCGTACTGCATGGCGACTGCAAGAAGGCTATAGCTGAAATGGGCAGCCATATCGAGGATACGAAACGAAGTCTTTTGGCTTTCCTGAGGCAACACCCTGGAGATTATACAAGCGTAGAAGAAGAATAAAGAATTGAAGGGGTCGTGGCTGGGATGCCCTCCGGCCTCTTCTTAGTTTTCCTGCTCTCTGGAAAAACGGCGCCAAAATCTCTTCAGGCGCTCATGAAAAGCTCTTTCCCTCCCCAAATTCCCTGGAAAATAAAAACGCTGGGGTGACGTGACATATTTTTGAGGAACCCAGTGTCGTGGGTCGTCATGAGGATAGATATACCCCGTTCCTCCAGGCTTAAGATGATTAGGAACTTCCTGCAGATTCCCCTTCTTAATTGATTGTGTTGCGTTGTCTATCGCCAGGTATGCGCTGTTGCTCTTTGGCGATGCCGCTAAATAAATGACAGCTTCAGAAAGAATGATCCTGGCTTCTGGAAGCCCTGTCATATCGGCAGCATATGATGCGGCAGCGGCAATCTGCAAAGCCTGGGGATCAGCAAGACCTACATCTTCCGCAGCAAAAATCATGAGGCGGCGGCAAATGAAGCGAATGTCTTCGCCCCCCTCAATAAGACGGGCAAGCCAGTAGAGAGCCGCATCAGGATCAGAACCCCGCATACTTTTGATAAGTGCTGAAATAATGGCATAATGATCGTCTGCCTTAGGATCAAAACGAATGGAAGCGGATGGAATAAGCCTGTCTACATGGGCCATGGTAAGTTCTGCGGCCCCTGAAGCGGCCACCGATGACGCTAAGAGTTCAAGGCGTGTTAAAGCCTGTCTGGCATCCCCGCCTGCCATCTTCGCCAAGACTGTGATAACATCTTCTGATACAGCAAGTTTGAGAGCCCCCAACCCTTTTTCTTCGTCTTTAAGTGCTTTATAAAGAATCTGTACCAAGTCTTCCTCCGCTAGAGGCTTAAGCTGAAAGACAACGAGACGGGAAAGAAGGGTTTTATTAATTTCGAACCAGGGGTTTTCTGTGGTAGTTCCAACGAGAATGATATCCCCCTTCTCTACTGAAGGAAGGAGGGCGTTTTGCTGGCTTTTATTGAAGTGGTAAATTTCATCTACAAAGGCGATTGCTGCCGATCCGCTTAGAATCTTGAGATTTTTAGCTTCTTCTACAAGATCTCGCAACTCTGAAACCTTGGCTGAAACTGCGTTAATTTCGAGCAGACTCCGTTCAGTTACCATGGCCATAAGCCGAACGAGAGTCGTTTTTCCAACCCCCGGCGGACCATACAGCACACAGCTTGGGACCTTGCCGCTTTGAAGAATTTGCCGCAAGGGAGTTCCCGGGGCAAGAAGATGATTTTGTCCTACGAAATCATCGAGAGAGGAAGGGCGCATCCGATCCGCTAGAGGTCTTTCCCACTGGGTTTGGGATATCATTTAATCTTTTCCTCCAATTCCCGTTCTATGGAATCCATACTCTCCGAAAGACGAATGCCCTCGCTTCCTTCCTTTACAGTTACGAGAGGGTAGCGCTGTTTAAGGGTTTTTTGGATCACCGACACCTGGTCTATGTCAAGAAAGGATGGCGCCAGCCCAGGCCAGATCCTCCATTGCTGAACGGAGAGCTTCACACTGGGAGTGCAAATAAGAGTTCCAACTCCAAGACGAGCTACTTCTTCGCAGTAATTGCAAATATCAGGTACATCATCGGGAATCTGAACCAAGAGTTTCCACGCTTTCTCCAGCCATCCCTTCCCTTTTTGCTTTTCGAGGGAGGAGTACTCCCAGGGAACGAGGGGAGCTGGGGAATTCAGGCTCTTTAAAAAATCATTCATGGTGGGATATATTGCATCAGCCCAATGCTGCCATTCCACCCGGGGACGCTCAACGAGCACAGCCCGCATTCCGGCCCGCCGCGCACCGATAAGGTCATAAACAAAGTCTCCCACCATAACACATTGTTCCGCAGGAACCCCTATCTCTTCAGCTGCAAGCCAGAGTGCCTCCGGATCAGGTTTCACAGGCCCATTGTCACGGCTAAAAACTTTTGGCGGAAGTGGAAAATCTATTCTCTCCGCAGCGCGGCGAATTGAATCCATGCAGTTCCTCGAAACTACTGCCCAGGGGATATTATGGTCGTTAAGCCACTTTACGAACTCTATGGATTTTTCAACAGGAACAGCCTGTTCAGCGCCATTCATTTCAAGGGAATAGATGTCTTGCCAAAGTTCCTTTTTTCTTTCTTCCGAGAGGGCTGTCATTCCTTCAATCAGGGGAGCTGGCTCGCCATTGAAGTATTTTGTGCGGATTCCTGAAAAATCAAGATTGGTGTCGGCGAGAACTCCATCCCAGTCGAGAATAAACCCCGCACTCTCTATAGGATGCCAAAAAGGAGTGTAGATTGTTTTCATAGTAAAGCCTCCTGATGTACATGATGACATCTAAAAAGAGGGACGCAAGACAATTCCTGCGCCCCTCTATGTCTCCCCGCAATGCCGTGTCATGGTCGTCTTGACCCGGTCCTAATTATTAAGGGTTTGTCGTGCCTTAGCTTCGGTGATGGTTACCCATCTCCTTTGCCGGCTCGAACTTCAACCCTCTTGAGATCGAGTGTTGGCTCAAGACTAAGTGCATGAACACGAACATCGCAGGGTTATTAACAACTTAGTCTTTCTATGCTTATTATAGCATATTTAAAGAGGCGTGCATGAGTGTCAACCTGTTGTAAACACTAATCTGAAGCCAGAAGTTTCTCCTTAAAGATGAAGAAATAGAATACGGCTATGAATAGAACTCCACCCACAATATTCCCTAAAGTTACAGGGATGAGGTTCTTTACAAGCCCTCCTAAATTCATCACCTGCAGCTGTGCATCAGAAAGCTGGGCTGCTTGCAGAAGGGACGGAACTCTTTTAAGAAGAAGCCCCATAGGTAAAAAGTACATGTTCGCAACGCAGTGTTCAAAACCAGAAGCCACAAAAGCCATTATGGGAAAGAAAATAGCCCATATCTTCCCTGTCACATCTGTAGAAGCCATGCTCAACCATACGGCAATAGTTACCAGCCAGTTGCAGAGGATTCCTCTGAAAAAGGCCTGACCGAAGGGCAGGCTCATTTTAGCTGCTGCAATATGAAGAGTCTTTACACCTATAGGTCCTTCCCATAATCCCGTGTTGTAAAGAAGAAAAACAACGATAAGTCCCCCCAAAAAATTAGCAAAATAGACCCAGGTCCAGGCTATGAAAATCTTTTTCATAGGGGTACACCCCACCAGAGCCCCAAGGGGCATCATGCAATTGCCCGTAAAAAGCTCAGCACCCCCAATGACTACAAGCATAAGGCCTACGGAAAAAACCGCTCCTGCCATAAACTTTGCTATACCACCTGGCAGATCATAGGTCACACAGGTCATAAGCCATCCGCCTAAAGAAATGTAGGCTCCCCCAAGAATACCAAGTAAAAGTATTTGTCTATGATTCCACGACGTCTTCGTCTGTGAGGCCGCACAGGCCATTTTCGCCATCTCCAAGGGCGACTTGTAATTCATATCCGATCACTCCCCCTAACGTGTACATCACTCGCAATGGTGCTTTAAAGTTTCAATGTTTTCCTCAAAGTAATCTTGAAGCCAGCAAGCTATTGCTGGATTTTGAACTTCTTTAATGTTCCCAAGAACTCTATTTAATTCAAAACTATCAAAAATGAATTTCTTCTCATTAAAGGAATGACAGTAAACAAGCTGAACATCAGGATGAGCAATAAGAAGGGAAATGAGCGATGCTGGCATATTCCCAAGCGGTGGACGGTCAATATGGTCATAGCGGAAACTTGCCCACACCCGAGTGCCCTTGCCAGGCGCAGACTCTATTTCAAACTCTCCATCGCATAACTCGGCAAGTTGTTTTAAAAAAGGTATTCCCAATCCTACTCTCCTTGTAGTTCGACTCGTATAAAAAGGGTCTGTTACAGCGAGCAATGTGTCCCCATCCATTCCTTTCCCGTTATCCTTTACCTCGAAATATAGCCACCCCCCCGCGCAGTCTTCTGTTATTCGTATATCCACCCATGTTGCTCCCGCATTAATGCTATTTTCTGCTATATCTAATACGTGTTGAGAAAAGTCTTCTAACACGGTGTCCCTCCTCGGTGTTTTTATTTAAGGGGAAGATAGATATTTGCCCTCAGCATTTCAAGAATGTTTGCATCAAAGGCTTCAGCGTCAAGACTGCTTAGGCTGTCACTCATTTCCTCAATGGCTTTTTCGGCCTTTTCGCAGAAAGACCTAATACCAAGAGAGTCCATGAGAACAGCAAAATTTTCTTCATCTTCTTCGAGGAACCGCCCAGTGAGCATCCCAAAAAGAATGGTAGCGGAGGCAAGCCAATTGGCAAGTTCCTGAGAAAGACTCCAAGCATCTTCAAAAAGAATAGAGAAATTGTAATCTTCTTCTTGCTGTTCATCAAGTGTTTCAAAATCAGGTTCCGGAATATAGCCTAAAATATAGAAAGGAATTTCAGGACCAACTTTGAAAGCATCCCATAAAGCTCGATAAGCCCCCTTATCCGGACCGGAAAGCATATATGCGGCAATAGCCATGGCATGCTGACGGGCCGCGGATATTTCTTCATCTCTTATGGCTCTCTCGAGAACCTCAGAAAACCGCTGAAGCTCAATAAGACAACGATACATAAGGGTTTTACCAAGAGTTACCCCTTCTTCATCGTATGAAATTATTTCTTCTGCAATCTCCAGTGCTTCTTCGGGCCGAGCTTCTGATAGCAGTGCAAACCCCAGTCGCTGCAATAAACCTATATAAATAATGCCCTCCTCTTCATCCATCAGTTCTTTGCGATTCACAAGATCGGCCTCTTCCACCATGTTGCGCATGGGTTCAAGGGCCTGCTTCAAAAGATCCAGCTTTTCATCAGAATACTCAGTAGTATCTGCAAGAAGGATAAGAGCCTCTGGATGCCCAGGATCTATTTCAAGAATCTGTCGGGCCAATTTAGAAATTGTTTCTATATCATCGCTTTGGTATGCTTGTTCAAGTAGCTTTTCTATTCGTTCCATTTCGGAATAAGACATATTGTTTCCTCCTAGCCTTATTAGTTATCTTGACAGTGTAAAGGAAAAAGTGGAGCCCCGTCAATTCTTTGGTTCTTGCGTGAATGAAAACAACACTCTAAGATAATAACGAGATGGTTTTGGGCGAAAGGAGAGATTCTATGATGACGCGACTAAGAAGAGGCCGTTGCCGCTTTTTTATTTTGGCAACACTGATAACCCTTATAAGCTTGGGATGGGGCTTTACCCAGGCTGCCTGGGCCAAAACCCCGGAAGAACGGATTGCCGGATCTGTAAAACTACTTCGAGAAATGCAAGAACAGTCCGATATAGGGACAATGGCAGATTTGCTGGAAAGAGCAAAAGGGGTGGCAATATTCCCCTCAGTCATTAAGGCGGGATTTGTCTTTGGCGGGAAATATGGTGAAGGTCTTGTACTCAAAAGAGATTCGGTGACGGGGAAATGGTATGGGCCAAGCTTTGTTACCATTGCAGGAGCTTCATGGGGATTGCAAATCGGAGCCGAGTCTATTGGATTGGTTCTTGTGATCACCAACGAAAGAGGTCTTGAAGGTTTTATGGGAAATAATGTGAAGCTCAGCGGAGACCTCGGGGTAGCAGCCGGGCCTCTGGGGCGTCGTGGAGAGCTTGGAACTGACATAAAGCTCAAAGCATCAATCTATAGCTACTCCATTACGAAGGGGCTTTTTGCTGGCATGTCTCTTGAAGGGGCAGCTATCAATGTGGACGATAACGCTAATACTGTCTATTGGGGAAAACCTACAACAGCTTCCCAGGCTCTTAAAAAGGGAGCGACGAGCAATAAGATCAAAACTCTTATCAATGAGCTGCAGAAAGTGATTAAGGAAGCGAAATAGCGCAAAAGAAATGCATAAGAATGGGAAGGGGTTAACCCCTTCCCATTCTTATGACATCCTGTTAGATAATGAGCTTCCGCCCGCCGCCTCGGCGCTCTTTTCCGCTTAATTGGTCAAGTTGCTGCAACACTTGAGGCGAAGCCACATCAATTTTAGGCTTTCTGGCTTCTTCCATAGCAGCTTCCTGCATCTTCTGTTCATACTCTTTTATCTGCTCTTTAAGTTTTTCTGCGTCTCCCTTGATCCAGAGCAAAATGCTCTCGGCTATGGCGTTCACAACCTCATCATCCGGTTCCTCTCTCGTAAGCCCCAGTTCTTTCAGCAAACGGTGTTCGTCACGAATGGATTCGACAACATCTTCATCAGTAATGAGCCCCTTTTTATATAGAACTCTGAAGATGATATTTAGACGGCTCTTAAGATTTTCTTCGTTCATGGCCATCCCATCCACACGAGCAAGCAAGGCGCTCAAAAGCTCATCAAGACTAATCTGCATCGGCATGTGTCGATCCTCCTCTCTTCTCGTAAAATTCAATTTTATATTCTAGCACATTTCAATATCTGGCTTGTAGGTTAAACATTGAAACGAATTTCTATCATGTCGCCATCCTGCACGAGGTATTCCTTTCCTTCAAGGCGCAGCACGCCCTTATCGCGGCAGGCGGGCATGGAATCTCCACAGGCTACAAAATCAGGGTAGTGTACAACCTGGGCTCGAATAAATCCTCTTGCCAAATCAGAGTGAATTGCCCCCGCAGCCTCTACAGCTGTAGCATCTTTTTTCAGCGTCCATGCCTTCACTTCATCTTTTCCCGTAGTAAAAAAGGAGATGAGTCCAAGCAGGCTATAGGCTTCCTGAATGAGACGTTCTCTGCCAGCCTCTTTGATGCCCAGGTCTGCCATGAATTCCCTCTGCTCATCCTCCGAGAGATCTGCCATCTCCATTTCCATCCGGCCAAAAACCTGCACAAGGCCTAGGCCTCGTTCTTTTGCAATAGACATTATTGCGTCAAGGCCTGGCACGTGCCCTTCAGTCTGGGTTTCGTCAAGATTGAGCACGATCATTTCAGGCTTCAGGGTCAGAAAAGCAAAGCCGCTCAATTTTCGCTGTTCATCTTCTGATAAACCAAGCTCTCTAAGAGGTTTTTCCTCCATAAGGAAGGCCTGGCAACGTTCAAGGAGCTTTTTTTCTTCCTCCTCTTCAGGAAGAAGACGTTTCTTTGCTGCTAAACGGGACAGCCTATTATCGATAACTCCGAGGTCTCGATAAATAAGTTCCATTTCCACTATATTCCAGTCCCGTGCTGGATCGATATTATCTTCCGGATGGGGAACTTCCGGGTTATCAAAAGTTCTGACCACATGGACAAGGGCATCTGACTCAGCCACAAAAGAAAGAAAAGCATTTCCCAGGCCGGCTCCTTTGCTGGCATCCCGGGAAAGTCCCGCCAAGTCAACAAACTCCACAGTAGCCGGCGTCTGTTTTTTCGGCTCAAAGATCGTAACGAGATGCTCAAATCTTGGGTCAGGAACTGAAACCATTGCTCGGTTGGGATCGGTTTTACCACTGGCATAGGGCTTTACTTCTGCTCCAGCTCTAGTTATAACATTGAAGACAGTGCTTTTGCCACAAAGGGGCAAACCCACTATACCGCATTTCAGCATGAGGGCATTCCTCCTGTTCATTCATTTATCCATTTATACATGGCGAACATGCATTATAATTGTATTATACGCTTCTGCTAATTAGAAAAAAGAAAAGGAGGTCTTTTCTTCTATGAAAAAGCTCTTGTCTCTATGCTTCGCCACCTTTGTCATCATGTTGACAAGCATATCACTCTTTGCTGCTGAAATGGTTATAGAGCATGTATATGTCTACCCGAGGGGAGCACAAATACGATTGAAGGCAAATGTAACTGGTGAAGGTAAAATTTTGCTTCCCAACACTTTCGATCTCGAAAGTATCAGTGTCATTCCTGAAGATGGCCTTTTATTAGAGAAGGTACAAATTGTGGTTTTGAATGATGCTCAGTGGCTCCCTCCCTCCCTTGTCCCCCTCCAGCTTCGCCTGGAAGACAAAAAAAGGGAGCTCTCGTCCCTAAAATCCCAAGCTGTCGCATTAAAACAATGGTCCGCACTAATAGAAAGCTCCACGCCCGCCGACCTTTCTGTTCATAATCTGGAATCCTATTTGCAGGCAGCGGAAGAATCCCGACAAAAGAAAGAGCAGGAAAGAGCCGCTGTAGAAAGCGACATCGAAAGAGTTGAACAGGAGATTACCGATATAAAGGGAGAAATTGAAGAGAAAAAACCTCAAACTCAGGGGAAGGTTATAGCTATAGAATATAAGACTCTGACAAGTGGCAGTCTTTTCATAGAAGGGTGGACACCCCATGCCCGCTGGGTTCCTGAATATAGTCTTTCTCTTTCCACCAATGAAGGAAGAGTGGAGGGGCAACTATTGGCTAAAGTGCGGCAGCATACCGGACTTATCTGGAATGGAATTATACAGCTCCATACGGCCCAGCCCGTCTCTTCTGTTGAAACCCCTGACATTCCTCCTTTGGTCGCAACCTTTACAGAGCCTCTCTATGGCTCTGGCGCTCAGCAAAATGGGCGAATGCTTAAAACTATGGCAGTAGAAGAAACAGCGATACCTTCTGCTGTAGAAGAAACAATTACAGACCGTTTCTTCACTACTAAGGGAAAGATATCGGGGGATAATATGCCTGTTACACTGCTGCTGCGTGATTTCACAATGCCTGCAACAGTTTCCATAGAGTGTATCCCTCTTCTTTCATCCCAGGCCTGGATAATGGCTTCTTCAGAAGCCATCGAAGATCCGCTCCTACCTGGAAAGGCCGACCTATTTATCGACGGAATGGGGTCAGGGAGAACTAGATTGCCAGCCTTGGCGCGAGGAGAGAAGCTTACTCTGGCCTTCGGCCAGACACCCTCTGTTACCGCTACACGGGAAGAAATTATCCCTAAAGAAGGAAGCAACTGGTTTGGCAAAGGAAAACTGGCTCAGGGTTATACCCTTAATATTACAAACGGTCTGCCCTTTGAAGCTGAGCTTATGATCAAAGACAGAATTCCTGTATCTGCCCATGAAAAAATAACAGTAGAAGTAGAGACCCTGGATCCCCAGCCTGCGGAAAAAGATGAGAAAAAGGGACTTCTTACGTGGAAAAAGAAATTTAAAGCAGGGGAACAATGGCAAATTTCAGTAGTCTATCGACTTTCTTTCCCCTCTGATAAAGAGATCTGGCTGAAATAAGTTTGAAAAGGGAGAGTGAATGATATATGAATGTTACTGTGGTCGTCGATGATTATTGCGGCACATCTAAACTGCTAGGAGAACATGGTCTCAGTATGTATATAGAAACTCCTAGGGGCTCTTTGCTTTTTGATACGGGGAGGGGGGCCTCCCTTTACCCAAACGCATCGGCCCTTGAGGTTCCTCTTGGCAATCTCAATGGAATCGTTCTTAGCCACGGTCATTTTGACCACACGTGGGGATTGCCTGAAATCTTGAGGCGTGAAGGAAATTTGCCCGTATGGGCTTCTCCATTTTTCGACCGCCAGCGATTTGCGCGGAAAGGAGAAGAACTGGAGATTGCCGGAAGCCTTTTTAGCAAAGACGACCTGAACTTTCGCCCTGTAAATGATAGAACTGAAATTATAGATGCCATATGGGCCATAACAATACCACTCTCAGAAAGAAATCCTGATTTTGTTCCAGTGGATCCCGATCTCGTAATAAAAGAGAACGGTGAGCTCAAAGCTGACCTTATGGAAGATGATCTTTCTCTTGTAGTTCGAGGTATTAATGGATATAGCGTCATTCTCGGATGCGCCCACGCTGGAACCGTGAATATCCTTGAACGGGCTGCCCTTCTTTTTAACACCCGTGAATTTTACAGTGTTACTGGGGGCATGCATTTTCGAAGTCAGGGAAGAGGATTCCTTCTTCGTTCAGCGAAGGAGCTTAAAGACAAATTTTCTGTACAGCATTGGAGACCTTGTCACTGTACCGGCTTCAGCGCTGCTTTTATCCTTGGAGAGCAGCTATCAAATGTTGAATGGGCCCATTCGGGCTCTTCTTTTGAAATATAGAAATCCACAATGTGAAAGGGCGGCTTTTATAGCAAAGGCCGCCCTTCATATTTTTCTTATACTTCTACCCCAACACCCAGCTGTACAAGCACTCCGTCAGCCAAGGCGTTCAGCAATTCTTCATTTTTATATTCCTCCATGCGGCCCTGATCTCCCAGATGGGACAGTTCAAGATCGAGGGGGAATTTGCCAAGCACCGGGAGAGAGAATTTCTCTTCAATCTCCTTCACATGACTGGGACCGAAGACTTCTATAGCCTTGCCGCAATCAGGACAGGTCACATAGCTCATATTTTCGACAGCACCAAGAAGAGGAACCTCCATCATTTTAGTCATGTTAAGGGCCTTTTCCACCACCATTACAGAGAGTTCCTGAGGTGACGTCACTACAAGAAATCCGTCCAAATCAATAGTTTGCATGACGGTAAGAGGAGCATCGGCCGTTCCCGGGGGCAGGTCTACGATGATAAAATCGGTTTTATCCCACGCCACATCTTCCCAGAACTGCTTAATCACGCTAGCAATAATAGGCCCCCGCCAAACTACAGGCTTCGTTGGATCATCAAGAAGAAGATTGACAGACATGACTTTTATATCGAAAATCGATGATGCCGGAGGGATAATTCCCTGAGGAGAACCATACGGCGAATCGGTGACACCCATAAGTTTAGGAACGGAAGGACCAGTTATATCGGCATCAAGAATTCCTACAGAAAACCCCTTTTTAGCTAGAGCCACCGCCAATAGGCAGGATATGGAGCTCTTACCCACTCCACCTTTGCCGCTGCCCACAGCAATAACTTTTCCAACGTCCTTTTTCTTTTTAGAGCATCCACTGCAACCTTCGCAGGAAGACTTTCCACAAGACATTTCGTTACATCCTTGCTCAGACATATATCGTTCCTCCCTGTCAACATCTCCATATAAAGAAATTTTTACCTTCTCTTTTATACGCCTAGCGATAGATAGCGTCAAGTAATATACACTCTTGTCGACTTTTCCGAATAGGTTTATAGCAAAAAATCCATCAGGAGGCGATCTTTAAGGAATTAGCGCTGGGTTCCTGTTCTGGAGGTAATGGCAGTTTTCTTGGCGCAGCAGCTAACCTTGTAGTAGGATTTTATGCGGTGTGTACCTTGTCATTCGAACTCGAACACGTCTATAAGGAAACGATATCCCCCTCTGGACTATAAAGAGGAGGAACGACCATCACCTTTTCGGGGCGCACCCCTTTCTCCTGTATGGCGTTCAAGGACAGGCGCCCCGCAATGGCTCCCAGCTCGAAGGCCGGCCAGTCAAGGCAATAACTTTTCAGAAGTCTAGCCACATTGGGGTATCCGCACAGGACCACATTCTCTCCCCCCCCCGATATGGGGATATCATGGGATGAATCGACCACATACAGCGGGGGCAAGGTTTTGAGGGAGGGCCCTTTTAGAAAGGAGGCAATATCCCTGAAGAAAGGTGCCGACCCACTTCTAACCTCACAGACTCTCCCCTTCGCTATTTTTTGAAGTTTCTGAGCCCCCCTTTCCACATCGATCAACACAGAAAAACCTCGTGGGTTCTCCGAACCCACCGCTACCAATGGCCCGTCAAAGGAAAGGTCTGGTACGGCGCCAGCTATCCAGATAATGCCATCCACATTACGAGAAAGGAGATCCCTGGCCACAACATTTTTCTGGGAAGGGCCCTGTCCCGAACATTTGACAAGCAAACTGTAGCTCTGCTTCGACGCGACACGGTCAAGGCCTGACAAAAAGCTTCCTACCCATGGCTGTGAGAGGTCTACAAAGACTACCCCCAAAAGACCTGTCCTATTGCTCGATAATCCCCTTGCCACAGCATCAGGCTGATATCCAAGAGCTTTGGCCGCTTTCCAAACCCTTTCTCTCGTAGATGCTGATATCCTTGAGTCTCCCTTGAGCGCCCTGCTAACTGTCGCTTTATTAACATTAGCCAGTTTAGCTACATCTTCCATCTTAACTTTCACCGCTGGCACCTCGTTTTGTTGAATCTGTCCATTCAATCAGTGTTCGTAACATCCACCGCCAATAAACTCTCTTAATATGGAATTGGACGGAACATTTTCAGAAGGTAGGGGGGGCACAAACTTTAACATGGAAAGAAGCCGCCTTGCCTCCC
Organism: Aminobacterium sp. EBM-42; assembly: GCF_001896635.1. Classification (NCBI taxonomy): domain Bacteria; kingdom Thermotogati; phylum Synergistota; class Synergistia; order Synergistales; family Aminobacteriaceae; genus Aminobacterium; species Aminobacterium sp. EBM-42. The sequence goes on along the minus strand of NZ_MPPC01000018.1, from coordinate 31,900 downwards.
CATGCATAGATGAAGATTCTGGAACAGTCTGCAAGAGAGGCTGCGCATACCCCCTCAAGACCGCTAGCTCATAGGGCAAAGAGGAATTAAACATGGCAACAGCGCTGCTCTGGTAGGGGAAAATATACTCTCTTGCCCCTTTAATGACCGATGGCCAAAGATCGAGGGTCCGCTCAGCCGAATGTCCTCTTGTTCTATAATCCCTGATCATCCGTCGCAACAACCTATTGTCCGTAGTACTTGTCCGATTGTGTTCGTCAAGATTGATACCCGTCAAAGGGGACACGAAAATACCAAATTTCATCTCTTCTGGAACAACTGCCGTTACCTTTTCATTTAAACCATGGATACCTTCAATAATAAGGACATCGTGTTTGTTGAGGCGAAGAGTTGCTCCAGGAAATTTTTTGCCTTTAATAAAATCAAACTCTGGAACTCTAACCTCTTCCCCCTTAAGAAGCTTGGCAAGCTGGCTTTCTAGAAGGTCGAGATCTATTGCCTCTAAAACTTCAAAATCATAATTCCCCTGTTCGTCAAGAGGCGTTTTCTCCCTATCCACGAAATAGTTATCAAGAGAGATCACTGTGGGATTTAAACCACAGACCTGAAGCTGGATCTTTAGCCGTTTCGCTGTTGTTGTCTTCCCTGATCCGGAAGGACCTGCAATAACTATGACTTTTGTTTTTTCCCGCAGTGCTACGTCTTCCGCAATACGGCTGAGGCGTTGAGAATGAAAGGCTTCTGAAATAAGAACCAGTTCAAGCCCCTTTCCCTGGGCTATTTTTGCGTGAAAACTATCCATGGTCTTAAGGCCTAAAATTTCCAGCCATTTAGCGTAGTCAAGAAAGACCCCGGAAAGTTTTTTCGATGCCCTGAAGGGCGGAAGCCGGTCTGGGTAGGAAACAGTAGGAAACTGCAGAACCATTCCAGGGGGGAAATACTTCAGTTCAAAAACACGAAGATATCCTGTTGAAGGGGCCAGAGGAGCGTAATAAAAACCATAGTTGTCTTCGCAACGATAAAGCTCTACAGGATCCTCAGCCGCCCACATAAAGAGTCTGGCGCTTTCAGGATTGCCCTGACGCTCAAAAATACGCCGGGCCTTATCAAGAGGAACAACCTCGCGGGTAATGGGAACATCTCGGTTGACCAGATCCCTGAGAGCCTTGTTTATACGAAGAACTTCTTCCTCCGTTAAATCCCTATCTGGAAGCTCCCAATAATATCCGTCACTAATGGAATGTTTAATGGTCACATTTTTTCCCAATGCCCGCTGGGCTGCCAATACAAGCGAAAAACTCAGAGAACGACGATATACTTCCATCCCCTCAAAGGAAGAGGTGTCTACAAATTCCACTTCCGAGTCTTCATCTACAACCCAGCCCAAAGGGCGAAGATAACTGTTGACACGCCAGGCAACTATATGGGATCCTCCATCAATATCAGCTTTAGAGAGAACATCTTTCCCACTCATGGCACTAGAACACTCGCACGTATGGTAGTTACGAATATTGATCTGGAAAGACATTTTTCTCCTCCTTTCGGGCAATTTCGTTATTGCTCTATAATCTTTACTTTTCTATCTGGTATGATTTACTTTACTACAAGAAGGCAAATCCGTCTTGAATTGTTTGTGGAGGGCGATTGATATGACTGGGAAAAAAACCACGAAGAACAGGTCTGTTAAAATATATGAACACGTAGCTGAAGAAATAAAAGAGCTTATTACCCGGGGAGAAATATCCCAGGGAGATCCTCTTCCCCCTGAAAGACAACTTATAGAAGACCTTAACGTGAGTCGAAGTTCTCTGAGGGAAGCTTTTCGCATCCTGGAGCTAGTAGGGCTTATAGAAAGCATCCCGGGGAAAGGACGTTTTGTCCGCAAGTCCCGTTTTGATACCCAGAATATGAGAATGCCACTGCAGGACGAAGCCATTCTAGAACTGGTAGAAGCCCGCATGATTCTAGAACCTGCCATCGTGTCAGAAGCCGTTAAACATGCCACCCCCACAGATCTGACCCGCATACGGAAGATACTGACCCTTACAAGCAAAGATGTAGAGTCCCTTGAACATCGCGCTCAGTGCGATTATGACTTTCATTTGCTTCTCGCCGAAGCTACTCATAATTTCGTTTTCGTCAACATTGTAAAAATGACCTTTAATCTAATTATGGAAACCCATGAGAGGATCTATTCTCTTCTTGATGACAAGGAGATCTTTCTTAAAGAACATAAAGAGATTTATCAATGCATATTGGCAAGGGACATAAAAAAGGCTCAGCGTTTCATGACCAACCATGTAGCCAGAGTATATAAAACACTCCTTGATGGCATTGCCTTGGGAGAGGAAGGGAGACTTCTTCATAATGAAGAAACCTCAAAGCGTTAAGAATTACATTCTGGCTTCTCTCTCTGTAGTTATAATTGCTCTTATCGCTGCTCTATCTTTTCATAAAATGGTACTGAAATCGTGGAATACAGAGGATTCGGTTATTGTCAGTATAGACCGTGTGGGAAAGGTTCGAGGTACTGAAACGCCTCTGCCCTTTAACAATTCCACGGCTGAACGCGAAAAAGCTTCGCCGGAAACAGAAGAATCTCCATGGGAAACAGAATACATTGATATTACTGTGACCTTTCTCAATGGAGAGAAAAAAGGGGAATCAGAAGATATCCTTATTACGCAACTGTCAACATCATCATTGAAGTTGACCGAGGGGCGCAGATATCTTCTTGTCTGCGACCGCTTCGAAGATGGTACCCTCCAGTACTCTATAAGCGATCGGTATAGAATCCCCTGGGTCATCGCTTTTCTGATCTTAGCGTCAGGGGGGCTCATTGCTTCTGCCGGGAAGGCCGGCTTCAGGGCCCTGGCCGGGCTTCTTCTTTCCCTGGCTGTACTGTTGGGATGGTATGTACCAGCTCTTGCCAAGGGGGTGGCGCCAATACCCTTTGCCATCCTTACAATAGGCGCCGTTTCTATTATTACCGTTCTTCTTGTGGTTAGACGCCCGGCGTTCTGGATCGTTGCCTTTTTGGGGGCCCTTGGTGGAGCCATTGCCGCGTCCACGGTAGGCTGGATTATAGTTAAGACATGGCAATTGACTGGATTGGCAAGCGACAGCGCCAGCCTTCTAGCTTCCACTATTCCCAACCTTTCTATGGAAGGCTTGCTTCTTGCGGCTGTCATGATCGGTGCTATCGGGGCCGTACTCGATGTAGCTGTTTCAGTTACATCAACTCTAGCCGAACTTTTTTCATACGACTCCCACATAGAAAGCCATCGCCTCTGGCAAGCTGGCATTGGAGTTGGCCGAGAAGTTTTAGGAAGCATGATCAACACCCTGATCCTGGCCTACCTAGGAAGCTCTCTTCCTTTCACCATCCTTATTTCTTACGCAGGGATCGATGCCATGGCCCTTCTTAACGACCCTTATATTGCGCAGGAACTGTTAAGAAGCGTTGCGGGAACTATCGGACTTCTCCTTACGATCCCCATCACTACCGGAGTTTGTGTCTGGTGGCTGGATTTCAGGTTGCGCTCTAAAAAGAGCGCCGGATAAAAAGACTGATCAGGAGAGACCCAATACTGTCGCCCACAAAGGAATTGTAACAATTGAACATAAAGTTGACGCGGCAATGGACTCTGCCGTGTATGCCGGATCCATCCCCATGCCTTTAGCCACAATATAAGAGTTTACGGCAATAGGCATGGAAGACACAAGCACTGTTGTCTGAAAAAGAATGGGATCAACTGGCCAGAGGAGCAAAAAAAGCCACACAATTGAAGGGAAAATAACAAGCTTGAACAAAAGAGTTTCCCACGTTTCTTTAAGAGACGCCCCTACCCTCGTAAGGTTAAGGGATGCCCCAAGGGCGAGGAGTGCAAGACCATTGCCTACATTCCCTAAGGCCTTAAGAGCTTCGTCGATCCATCTGGGCATGGGGCCCGTTCCTGCAAGGGCAAAGATAATTCCTGCGATACAGGCCATTATAAGGGGGTTGGTAAATATTTTTTTAAACGCATCTTTTAATGCACTGATACGAAAGCTTCCAGAGAGGACGATCTGCCCCCATGCTATGGAAATGAGCTGGTAGCCAGCCATCACCACGGCAAGGTAGAGGGAGAGGGCCTGAAGACCGGCTTCCCCCAAAGCGACAGAAACAGCGGGGACGCCCATAAAGATATTGTTGGAACGAATGGACACCATGGTCAGAACAGCAAGACGTTCCTTTTTCAGTCCCACAAACCGGCCGAAGATCAACGCCATCGGAGGTGCAATCATAAGTGAAACATAAACGGCCTTAACAAAATTCCCTCCAGAGAGAATTCCTACGTCTGCATTGTAAGTTACTCTAAAAAGGAGGGCTGGGAGAGCTACCCAATACAAAATAAAATTCATTCCAGCAAAAGCTTCTTCCCTTACAAGACCTTTATTTCTGATGAACCATCCAATGCCGACGATAATGACAATAGGAAGAACAATGAAAAAGCTTCCCACGAAAAACCACACTCCCCTCAGTTCAAATGGTATTATACAATCTACGTAGGCAAAAAGGTCATAGAAATATAATATTAAGCAAAAAATAATCAGGGAAGGTGATGAGACCTGATGCAAGTACCAAAACATATTTTTAGAGAATATGACATTCGCGGAATAGCCGACACCGAACTCACTGAAAAAACAGTTACCGCTATCGGCAAGGCATACGGGACATTCCTTTACAGAGAGGGAATTACGTCGATTACCGTAGGAGGGGACGTAAGGCTCTCTACAGACCGAATCAAAAAAAATGTCATCGATGGCGTAACGTGGGCAGGAATTCATGTTACGGATATTGGGGTTGCCACCTCTCCCCTTCTTTATTGGAGTCAGTTCCGCTTCAATTTTGATGGGGGTATTATGGTAACGGGCAGCCATAACCCCAAAGATATGAACGGCTTAAAATTGGCTTATGGCAAGAGCACCATGTACGGAGAGCAAATACAACTAATCCTCTCAATGATAGAGAAGGATGACTTCGAAAAAGGCCCTGCTCCAGGGACAATAAAAAAAGCAAATATCTGGGAAGAATATATTGCCATGCTTCTCTCAAAGATAAAACTGGGACCCAGAAAACTAAAAGTGGCAGCAGATGCTGGCAATGGAACCGCTGGCCTTTATATTCAAACCTTCCTTGAAAAACTGGGATGTGAAGTCGTTCCCCTTTTCTGTGAACCTGACGGGACATTTCCAAACCATCATCCAGATCCCCTTAAAAGAGAAAATCTCACCTTTCTAATAGAAAAAGTGAGGCAGGAAAAAGCAGATCTGGGGATCGCTTTTGATGGAGACGCCGATCGTATTGGCGTAGTAGATGAAAAAGGAACAGTCATATGGGGAGACACCCTCATGGGACTCTATTGGCGTGAGATTCTCCCTAAATATCCTGGGGCCGTGGCAATTATCGAAGTCAAGTGTTCACAGGCCCTTGAAGATGAGATTTTGAGACTTGGTGGGAAACCGCTTTATTACAAGGCAGGACACTCTCTTATTAAAGCAAAGATGAAAGAAGTGGATGCCCTCTTTGCAGGAGAACTTTCTGGCCATATGTTCTTTGCTGATGAGTTTTACGGCTTTGATGATTCTTTCTATGCTGCGGGACGACTTCTCAGAATTCTCTCTAACGACGCGCGGTCTCTTTCAGAAATGCTCGTTGACTATCCTGTCTACTACAGCACTGCTGAAATACGGGTAGACTGCCCCGATGAAAAGAAATTTCAGGTTATCGAAAAAATAAAGGAAGAAGCCCTCAAGGATCACGATGCCATTACCATTGATGGTGTGAGGATTCTCTATGACCGGCGTGGATGGGGGCTTGTGAGGGCGTCAAACACTCAGCCGGTGCTTGTTACTCGATGCGAGGGGAAAACTCAAGAGGATCTGGACCATATTACAAGAGATATGAAACAGCGAATGTTAGACGTTGGGATTCCCGATTTTGAGTGGACATACTAATATATGCCAAGGAGCCCTGTTGCGGGGCTCCTTTTCAATGCTTTTTCTGCCATAGAAGGTTGCCTTTTTCTACAAAAGGTACAATCAGTCCCTTTTTCTCCAGAAAGGTTAGATAGGCTGAAAGGGAACTGGAGTTAAGGACATACTGTACGGGATTCATTTCCAGATCCCATTTTTGCACCAGCAAGGCGAGGATTTCTTCACGGCTACGGGGAACAGAACACAAGTCATGAACAGCGTGACTTAAAGCCTCGATTCCCTTCCTATTTTCATTTACGAGAGGACGAATATCTTCAACTGGCTCCGCATGACAGGGAACAAACCATGCAGCTTCAAGTTTTTCCAACATATCTAATGTAGCGAGAGTTGCCTCCACATCAAAAGCAACCATAAAACGATATTTTTCTATGACTTCTTTTGCAAAGAGGCTGTCCGCAATATAACAAACCCCATCTGCCGAAAGAAAACCAATCATATTGATAAAGTGGCCAGGAAGGGCTAATACCGTTAAGTCCGTATCAGGCACTCTTTCACCAGGAGATAATATTTGCGTTACAAGAGAAGGGGCTGCCTGAAGAAACTTTCCGGTCAGGGCACGAAAAGGAGCGGCTCCCCACAAGAGCATCGGCTCCAAAAATGGATTTTGAATTACAGTATCTTCTATTGAACTTGCCCAAATGGGACATGCCGTTTTTTTCTGCAAATAGGCGTTTCCTCCAACGTGATCAGCGTTGGAGTGAGTATTGAGAATCCCTCTGAGTTTCAGATTATTTTCCTGTATCAGTCTGAAAAGCCGCCGCCCTGACGTTTCATCACCTCCACTATCGATAAGAAAACAACCATCTTTCCCATCTTTCCAGAGGCCGACATTGACTCGTCCAGGAATATAGCAGCTTTGTCCTTTCAATATTTTTATTTCCATGGCATTTATCCCCTTTACAAAAAACTTTTTGAACTTTGCATTTCCTTTTTTCCATGCTAAAATGACTTTGTTTGGTCCGTACCAATAAGGGTCAGTAGTCAAATGGTTCGGATTTAATGTTTTTCAGGAGGTGGAACAGCAGTGGAGATGAAAAAAGCAAAAGAGAGCTCTAAGAGTATTCGCGCGAAGCACCTAAACGACCAGAGTGACTCCTTCTCTAACGAGATGTCAGACCTGAATCAGGAATTATACCGTTGCCGTTACGATTCATAGAATAAGGATACAATAGAGTCTTAAGGTAAATCAAATCATGGGGCCGCTGGCCCCTTTTTTTATGGCTTATTTCCCCTTTTTAGAAGGGTAAATTTACTGCGGCTAGATTATATAATCTTATTTTTTAATTTTTTTTCAAAAAAATGTTTGCCAGTAACCTAAAGTTGAGTTATAATTCCCGCGACTAATAGGAGGTGACGATTGTTGCAAAGTGCAATCGAAGTTAAGAATTTACATAAATCCTTTGGAAATCTTCACGTTTTACAGGGCGTATCCATGACCGTGGGCGAAGGTGAAGTTGTTTCAGTCATTGGCCCTAGCGGATCAGGAAAAAGCACTTTAGCACGGTGCATATGCCGTCTCGAGGACATTAACGATGGAGAAATCTACCTCTACGGCCAACGAGTCGATAATGGGAAACATTCAAATAAAGAAGTCGCAACCCTCGTAGGAATGATTTTCCAACAATTTAATCTTTTCCCTCATCTTTCAGTTCTTGATAATATCACACTCTGCCCTATCCAGGCCAAGGGGATGAAAAAAAAGGAAGCGGAAGATCTAGCTATTCGGCTTCTCGAGCGAGTAGGCCTCGGGGACAAGGTATACGCTAAGCCAAGCCAGCTTTCTGGTGGACAGCAGCAACGGGTAGCAATTGCGCGAGCTCTTGCCATGCAGCCTAAGATCATGCTTTTCGATGAGCCTACAAGCGCCCTTGACCCCGAACTCGTGGGAGAAGTGCTCGAAGTTATTGCCCAGCTTGCTGAAACAGGCATGACCATGGTGATTATTACTCACGAAATGCTTTTTGCAAAAGATGTTTCTGACAGAATTATCTTTATGGCCGATGGGAATATTGTAGAACAGGGCTCGCCCCAAGACATTATGGTCAAACCTGCTCATCCACGTACTCAGGCCTTTTTACAACGAATGCTTGTTCATTTTGGTGAAGACCTCACAAAGGAAGAAGGAGGTGCGTGCTGAAATGATGCTTGACTTCTCCTCTATAGTTCCCTATTGGCATATGTTCGTGACGGGAGCTGTTTTCACAGTTAAAGCTTCCATTCTTGCCGTTACCCTTGGTTCAATCATGGGAATTTTAATTGGAGCCCTTCGAGTAGTTCCGGTTAAGCCAATTAAGGGGCTGGCAGCGGCATATATTTACGTTATACGGGGCACTCCACTGCTCATACAGCTCTTTTTGATTTATTTTGGATTGCCTTCCCTTGGCATCAACCTCCCCGCTTTTACAGCAGGGATCATTGGTCTCTCTATTAATTCGGCAGGGTATGTGGGGGAAATTGTCCGCGGGGGCATAGAGGCTGTTCCCAAAGGGCAGTGGGAAGCCGCAAAGGTTCTTGGCCTTTCCTATCTGGGGACCATGCGCCATATTATTCTCCCGCAGGCCATACGGAACATGTTGCCGGCTTTGGGGAATGAATTTGTAACCCTTATCAAAGAATCATCGCTGCTGTCGACGCTGGCCATTGCGGAATTGACCATGGTGGGACAGCAGGTTCGAAGCGTTACATACGCCTCTTTTGAAACCTTTATTATGGTAGGACTGATCTATCTGTGTCTTACCAGCTTTACAAGCATTGCTCTTCAGCTTATAGAAAAACGGTGGCAAGTCCATTAAAAAATAAAAAGGAAGGCCGGGGATAATTTCCTCCCCGGCCCTTTAATTCGGCGATGTTGTAGTTTGTGTTTTCTTTCCGTAATATTCCATTTCCCTCATGGCGTCCCTTGCGTCTATATAACCCCATGAAGCTGACACGATTTCACGTATAGAGAGTTTCCTTTTTTCTCTGAGCTCGTTCCACAAATGAAGAGGAAGGAAAAGCCATATTCGAAATATGGTTTCTGATTTCTCCAGGGATTGCTCCGAAAGAACCAAGTACCCTGTCCGGCTGAAAAGAACAACAGGCCTGGATCTCTGGGAGTTCATTCGTTGAAGATCATCGAGAGTAAAAGACAGGCCTTCTAGCTCTGCCATTTCCTTCCCCCCTGGAAGATCTGTGAGAGAAAACCACATTTGCATAGCCTGACCCACTTCATCAAAAAGATTCCCAACACTTTTAATCCACGTCTTTATGCGGGCAACCGACGCATAATCATTACGTGCCAGAGCAAAACGGATGCCCCAATATGCCTGCTTCACAGATAAATCTCGCTCTATAAGATCTAAAACAAACTGCTCGTCTTTTAGGGTTTCTCCTGACATAATATCAGCCACATCATTCCGCAGGAGCCTCTTAAGGATCAGTATTGTTGACATGTGATCCCCTGGAAGTTCAAGCTGTGACAATAAACTCTTACGGAGTTCTGATACCACTTCATCATTCAAAAAAATGGAATGAAAGCCTTCCACGGCCAATGTCAGTGATTGGTTCTGATATAAGAAGACCTCTGCCCGTCTCTCTTCTCCAATTTTGCCCCATTCCCATTTTTCGCCATTCAAATACGATGACGTCCCTATTAAAATCCTATTGTACGGGAGGAGGACGACGACTATGGGTGCTTTTGTTTTCGGTAGGCCAGGCACTGCCATAGCGTCTGGAAGTCTGACAATGTTGCCGCTTGACATGAGCTCATAGATCACCGATATCCCCTCCTTTCTCTAAAAAGGATACCACGTGAGAAAAACGTTATCAAGGAAAACGAGATCGCCAACGGCGATGAAGCCAAAGCCACTGTTCCGGGTGACGGATCACCATTTTTTCTAAAGTCATATCTACACTCCGTGTCATACCCTCTAACTGCTCCTTCTTCTTTCCAACTCCAGAAAAGGTCAAAGGAGAAGATATTATAATCTGATGCCTAAAAGGCGCTATACTGTAAGAAATTACTGGAACGATAGGAACATGAGCCATGAGAGAAATAGCGGCTGGGCCATTGACTGTAGAGCACTCTTTTCCAAGGAAAAGCGACGGCAGCCCTGTGTGACCGCCATCTTGATCTGAAAGCAGTCCTAAAAAAGCTCCATTTTGAGCCAGCCGGACAGATTCTTTCATAATAGATTTTTTCTTTAGGGTGCGAAGGCCCACGCGGCATCTGTAAGATTCTATAAGTTTCGCCACATCTTTGTCGTCAGGATCCCGTACAACAGCATAAAGGGGATACCCTTTTTGACAGAGCCATGCTGCCAGCAATTCCCAATTCCCAAGATGCCCCGTAAGTATGATTGCTCCCTTTTTTTCTTGCACCAGCTGTTCCAGTATGTGTTCCCCTTCTACTTCCACAACCCAGTCGAGAACCGAGGAAGGATCCTTCACAAGTACCAGATATTCTGCCAACATCCAGGCAATATGCCGATATACACCAGCAAGGGTCTTTTGACGCCACTCCTCACTATCCGGGAAAACAGTGTTTTTCATGTTTTCAAGGGCAACTTTTTTTCTGGGGCCTATGAGACAAAGGAGGTTGTCAAAAATAGCAGCACTCAAAGATGCCCTCCAGCCAGGAGCCACAAATTTTTGAAAAATTTGTAATAAAAAAGAACCAGCGCTCACTTTATACACCGTCCTCATAAAAAACAGAAAGCAGAAGAAACGAAAAGGAGCTTCATAACGAAGCCCCTCAAAAAGATCCAAGGTTGCCTCGTGAGAACTGACCGGCAACAGATCATTAAATGACCAATCAGGGGAAAATGATATTATTCCTTTATCTCGATAAGATTAAATCTCTTTTTCCCAAGGCGCACAAAGAGATGACGGCCACCGATAAGGAGTGTTTTTTCAATAGTTCCGTTCTCATCTTCTATCCTGTCACCATTTACATAGACTCCGCCGCCGCGGATGAGACGCCTTGCTTCTCCTTTGCTTTTACATGCTTCAACAGATACAAGAACATCTACAAGAGAACGAGGCAGAGCTGTGCTGATGGTTCCATAGGGCACTTCCTCTGCCAGCATTTCCATCATCTCTTCAGACATATCTTCGTGGGTTATTTCTCCTCCAAAAAGAATTTCACTAGCCCGCGCCACTGTATCTGCAGCATGAGGACTGTGCACTAATGAAGTAACCTCCCAGGCCAACCGTTTTTGAGCTTCACGCTTTTCTGGAGCCGCAAGATGCTTGCTCATAATTTCTTCAATTTCTTCCAGCGGAAGGAATGTGAAAAATTTTAAAAGCTTTTCTACCATTTCATCTTCTGTGTTGATCCAGAACTGGTAAAAACGGTAGGGTGATGTCCGTTTAGGATCAAGCCAAACTGCACCCCCCTCTGTTTTTCCAAACTTCGTTCCTGATGAAGTGAGGAGAAGGGGGTTTGTCCATCCATAGGCCTGGTCTCCCTTTCGTTTGCGAATGAGATCTATGCCAGACACAATATTCCCCTGTTGGTCATTACCGCCCATCTGTATTTTACATCCATACTTTTCCAGCAAGTGCATGAAGTCATAGGCCTGCAGGAGAGTATAAGAAAATTCAGTATAAGAGATGCTCTTTTCCGGATCGTTAAGGCGAGATTTAACATGTTCTTTATTGACCATGTAATTGATAGTAAAAAACTTTCCCACCTCTCTTAGAAAATCAAGAAAGGAGATGTCTTTTAACCAATCATAGTTATTGACAATGAGGGCCGAGTTTTTCCCGCAATTAAAATTCATAAAATGTTCGAGTTGATTTCTAACACCTCTGATGTTTTCCCGTACCGCTTCTGGGGAAAGGAGGTTTCTCTCTTTACTCTTGCCGGAGGGGTCACCAATCATGCCTGTCCCTCCGCCAGCAAGACAAATTGGCCTGTGCCCCATACGTTGCAGCCAGCTCAGAGTCATTATGGGGATAAGGTGCCCCACATGAAGGCTGTCTGCCGTAGGATCGAAACCAATGTACGCTGTAATCATTTCTTCTTTTTCAAAAAACTCATCCAGTTCTTCCGGATGACTGCACCATTCCACAAGACCTCGCTCTTGAAGAGCGCGGAACGCATTAACCATCGATACTTTTCCTCCCACAATAAATAATCAAGTAGTTTTTATAATTCCGGTGCTGTCCATCTAATGTATCCTTCATTGATGGAGGGCATTACTAAAGATATCTCACCGATGTTGCGTATTTTTTCTGCGCCTCTGGCCAGTTCCTCCACATTTACGCCAATATCACTTCCAAGCTTGCTTGCCATGGCACTCGCCCGGGCCACCACGTCGAAAGCATCTGCAAGACGAGCTCCATGAGCGTAAAGCCACGCAAAGGCTTCGGAGTTATTTTTCAAGGCTGGCACAGTACTACTTATTTTTTTCTCAACTTGTATCTCGTCTTTCTGCATAACTCCAAAAATTGCCAGATCCTCTCTGGCTGCGCCTACTACGGTAAGGGGGACATCTGAAGTTCCTCCCGCATGAAATCCTTCAAGACCTTGAATGGATGGCACAAGCACTCGCCACTCTTGCGACCAGAACTCATTTACAAGCTTTACGCCAGCGACGCCCCTATCTGGCAACTGAAGAAGGATACCAGGCAAGGAAAAGAAAATAAACTTACTGCTTCCACCAACGGTGACACACAGCGGACCTTTTAACAATTCTAAAATTTCTTCAGAAGAAAAGGGAAATCCCTCTGGAATCTCTTCTGTCAAATCCTGTTCTATATCCATATGGGCCACATCAGGAACATTAAGACCGCCTGCCAGCATTAGAGGTTCTGGCACAACTATTCGATTGTCCCACCGAATGGGAGAAAGCCTTTCCAGTATAGGTGCCGGTATGACTCCCTCTATGCCAGTTGTTTTCCATCGAAGTTCGCCTTTTTCCTCATTTTCATTCCATGCCGCGTCAAATGTAAAGGGGACAAGAGATACTTCCACACCATCAAGGGATAGGAGCTGAGAAAATATGCCCCCGTCATAGAAACGAAAATGGCTAGCCCAGTCAGCAGAAACCTTCCAACTCATGTCAAGTTTATCTTTCGTATTGTTCAGCACGTCTTTCATCAGATTCAACCCTTCTCTGGAAGTAGATAAAAGGGTGAGCCCGCCATCTATGTGGACATAAAGTGGAGGCATTCCGCTGCTCCCCATCAAAACAACAGAACCATCCTCCTCTTTAGTTATTGAAATCTGCTCCTCAATCTCTTTCCATTCTTGGGGGAATTCCCCATTTTCCAAACTCTGCGTTGTAGCCAGGCTAAAAAGCGCCGATCCGTAAAGATGGGGCTGGTTGCTTTCCCACGTTATAAGACTCGCGCCTTGCTGGGAATAGGAAAGGACTGGAGAAAATCCCTGAACAGCAAGTAAAAAAGGCCTTGCCTGACTTGTTTCTTTAACCAGCTCTTCCGGGAGGTCAAAGTCAAAAACATCGCCTTTCCCTTCGAGGTAGACATATGGAGCTGATGGTTCAGGAATTGGAATAGGCTCGGTAATAGCTCGCTGTTCCGGCTGTTTGCCCATAAAGAATATGGCGAGGCCGATGATTGCAAAGCATAGTATAAAGCCTCCCCAGAAAAATAGCCCTTTCCGCATCGTATTCCCTCCCTGCGATAAAAATCAAACTACTGATGTATCATAAGCTCAAAAGCCCCTAAAATCCAGACGAACAAACAGTATCATTCTTTTTCTTCAACAACTCCGGCCTTCTGACTCGCCGTTTCCAATAGGATAATGGTTGACTCCAAAAGAGGAACGAGAAGATCCGGATTCTCTACACTATCAGTTTTGGTACGAATAGAGGCTGCCAGGCCTGAAATATTAGAGAGTAGGGTATTCAGTTCTTCGTAGCCTCTCTTCTCCAGATAGACAGGAGCAATGACCGACGTTGTAATATCTTTTTGTGGAGTCAGTTCAAACTCTTCCCCCGCAATAGGTACAACGGCCCTATGGTTTTTCTTCTGCAAAGCAAGAGCCAGGGCTTGAGATGACTTAGGTTCGCCATGGGTGACAAAAAAGACAGGGTCTGTTTCAAAGTTGTCCGCCCAGGTTAAAAGGTCGTCTCTGTCTCCGTGGGCAGAAAACCCATTAATAGTATGAAGCTGGGCATTGACTGTAACTTCTTCCCCCGCGATTCGAAGGGTTTTCTCGCCATCCACCATGCGGCGTCCCAATGTTCCTTTAGCCTGATATCCTACAAAGATGATTCTGTTGCTCGGATCCCACACTCCATGCTTCAGATGGTGCACAATACGTCCTCCGTTGCACATGCCGCTTCCCGCCATAACGATAGCGTGCTTAATATCATTGATGCGGCGGGAATCAGCAACACTTTCTACATAGTGAAGCTGTTCAGGCGTAAAGGGATCGTACCCTTCTTTAACATGCTGCTGTATTTCCCTGGAGAACAGACTGAGATGCTTGTTATAAATTTCTGTCGCTTTAACACCCATAGGAGAGTCAAAGAAAATGGGAATGTTGTTTCTCAATATCCCGTCCTTCTGTAAAAGCATCAGTTCATACAGTAGACGTTGTGCCCTGTCAACGACAAACGTGGGGATCATAACTTTAGCCCTGGATTTTAGAGCATGGGCTATTACTTGTCTGAATTCTTCACGAGTTTCCTTGTTTGACTTATGAAGGCGGTCTCCATAGGTAGACTCGATCACCACGTAGTCAGCCCTGGAAATAATAGCGGGATTGCGCTCCATAACAGTTTCCTGAGGACCTAGATCTCCACTGAAAACTATTTTTACTTCTTTACCGTCTTCCTGGGCCCAAATTTCTATAATAGCACTTCCCAAAATGTGTCCTGCATCTCGAAAACGCACGGAAATACCTGGCGCCACCTCTATTTTATCGTCATAGGTTGCCGCGGTAAGAAGCTGGGCTGCTTTTTGAGCATCTTCTTCCCTATAGAGGGGTTCCACCGGGGGCAAGCCTTTTCTTTCATTCTTTCTTGTCTTCCATTCCGCTTCTTCTTTCATTAATCGGACAGAGTCCTGCCAGAGAACATTAACCAATTCTACTGTGGGAAGGGTTGCCCAGACCTTACCTTTAAATCCCTGTTGTACTAGGAGAGGAACTCGTCCCGAATGATCCATGTGAGCATGGGTAAGTACCACAGCATTAAGGCTCGATGGAACAAAGTCAAATTGCGCCCTATTCTTTTCGTCGTCCCCCTTCCCCTGATATATGCCACAATCAACCAGGATGCGGCTTGTGCCGCATTCGATCAGATAATTGGAACCCGTTACTTCTCCTGCTGCTCCGAGTACTTTTAATCTCATTTAGTGCGCCCTGAACGGGGCTGCCTCCCTTCCTGGTTTTCCTCATTATCTTTTGGTATGGGGACAAGACATCGTAGTACTGCACCTTTTCCTGGGGCGGATTTGACTTCAAACTCCCCGTGAAGGGTGGTGAGACGTTCCATAATGTTGGCAAGCCCCCTATGACCCTGTATACGAAGTTCCTCGTAGCTCTTGTAAGGCTCGAATCCTTTTCCATTATCTCGTATTTCAAACGACACCGTAGAAGAATCTATAAGAGATACATCCCCATGGACTTCTGTGGCTTTGCCATGACGGACCGCATTGGAAACTGCCTCCTGAAAGATCCTAAAAAAAGCTAAGACCACTTCTGAAGGCATAAAAAGCTGCTCTTCCACTTCTACCGTTATTTCTATACCATTATGCCTTGCCAGTCTATCAGCTAGCTCGGTAAGTGCATGTTCAAGGCCAAGATCAAGCCATGGAGGAGAAAGCTCATCGCATAGTTCTCGTAGATCTCTCACTGCTATCTGAGCCGCTTCTTCTGCCAATTTTAAATGCCTGCTCTCTTTAGGAGGGCAATGATGATTCATATTGAAAAGACGCATCTGCTGAATCATGGCGGTAATATCCTGCAGCGGCCCATCGTGGATGTCTCGAGCAATCCGTTTTTTCTCTTCTTCCTGCACACTCACCACATCGTGGACATAACGGTTTCGAAGATCGTCACGCTCGATAGCTGTTTTTGCCAACCGGTAAAGGGCCCTGCGAAGCCGACCAAGTTCAAAAACTGCCTGGGGATCATCGGCCTCGGGCAATTCCTTACCCCAGGCCAGGATATCAACCTCCGTCACCATTTTTTTAAGAGGAAGAATGAGCCAACGCCACATTGCCCATACGGCGATAAGGCTCGTAAGAGTCATCAGCACTATCAGAACAGGCCAGATATGGCCAAATCTGAGCATGGGGCCAATGAGCTGGCGCCATGCCACCGCGGCAATAACAAGATGATTGCCTCCATCCAGGGGGTAGACTGCTATGGTGTACCTATCCCCCTTGCGATCTCTGACTTCCACGGCCTTCCCTATTGGGATGCGAGGATCCCAGATAGCCGCAAGGTTGCTTACACCTGGAGAGGCCATAAGGATCTTTCCATCAGCAGTCACCACTGCCACCCATCCAGGTAATGACGGCCCCCACGAAAAGACCCTTAATTTTTTTATTAGAGAGGCAAAAGAGTCGCCCCCCCACATAGGCGTATCCAGGTTAAGCCATGATGCTACATTTTCCGCCAGATCCTCCACATATGATCGCGTCACAGCTTCCATCGCCCACTCCTGATGGATCATGGCAAAACTTGAAACGATAAGGACTGCCATGGTGGGGAGTGTTACAGCTAAAACAAGAACTAATAGCAGGTGTCGCCTCATTCCAGTAATTCCTCAAGAGTGACCACACCATACTTCAACGCTAGAAGCAAGGCTTCCGTTTTATTTCTTGCTCCCAGTTTATCGTAAATAGAAGCAAGATGGGTTTGCACCGTTCTTTCGCTGATAAAAAGTTCCGCTGCCACCTCTTTGCTCGAAAGTCCTTTTGATGCCAATACAAGGACCTCCCTTTCCCGTGCAGAGAGAGATTCAGGCACAAGTTCCCGATCTCCTACAACTGTTGCCACTTCCGAATCAAGGTAGAGCCCACCTTGCACTACGGTCTGGATAGCTCTAATCAGATCCTGGGGAGTAGACGTTTTCAGTATAAAGCCTCTAGCTCCCGCGCGAAGAGACGCTACAACATACTGGTGAGCATCATAGGATGTAAGCATCACCGGAATTACAGGAAGTTTCTCTTCTTTTATACGCCGGGCGATAGAAACACCGTCTTCTCCGGGCATCCGAATATCAAGCAGAGCTACATCAGGTTTGAGATCAACAATAAGCTCCCATGCCTTTTCGCCATCTTCTGCCTCACCAACAAGCTCTATGGAATTTTCTTGCTGAAGATAAGCTGAGAGACCAGCTCTGGTAAGGGGATGATCATCCGCCAATACTACACGTATCGTCATGCTTTTCCCTCCAAGGTCTTAATTGTATCGCTCCTATCATAGCGAATCGACCTTATTTGACAATCCGCGAAGTGACTGAACTCTCACTACGCTATTCTATACCGAGACCCAACTCCTCCTCTATTGGGCGAAGGGCCTCAAGAACCCCATCGATCATTTCATCAAGACTCATATCGAGCATATCAACACCTTTTTGAATGACATCGCGATCCACCCCTCTTGCAAAGGCCTTATCCTTCCACTTCTTCTTTACTGATTTTACCTGCAAATCCTGAAGGGATTTTGATGGACGGACTAGGGCTGCCGCTATAATAAGCCCCGTCAATTCATCTACGGCAAAAAGTGTTTTTTCCATAAGGGTGTGGGGCTCCACATCAGACGTCAACCCCCATCCGTGGGCCTGCACGGCACGAATGATATCATCAGCATATCCCTTTTCCTTAAGCCACAAGGCAGCAAGATGGGTGTGCTTCTCTGGGGCCTGTTCTGTGTGTTCCCAGTCAATGTCGTGAAGAAGACCAACAATGCCCCATTTCTCTTCATCTTCTTGAGACTGTCTTGCAAAATACTTCATGGCAGCCTCTACAGCCAAAGCATGTTTAATATGGGATTCATCTTTGTTGTATTCTCTCAAATGTGCCAATGCCTGTTCCCGAGTAAACTTCATATTTCCTTCCCTCCTCAGCGTTTTAGCCTCTTTGTTGTAAGAAGGCTTTGAGAGCCAGATCCATCTCCTGAAACACTTTTTCTGAAAGCTGACATACTTCTAAAGATGCCTGAGAGCGCATTTCTGAGGCCAGAGCATCAGGATAGGGATAAACAAATACTATCCGCCGTATGCCTGCATTAATAATAGCTTTTGTACAGAAGGAACATGGCTCATGGGTACAATAGAGCACCGCTCCTTCTGTGCGGGTTCCTACAGCCGCGGCCTGGGCGATTGCGTTTATTTCCGCATGGGACCCACGGCAGATTTCATGCCGTTCACCTGAGGGAATGCCTAGCTTGTCCCGTAGACACCCAACTTCAGAACAATGGGGCAGGCCCTTGGGCGCTCCATTATATCCCGTACTTATAATCTGTAAGTCTCTTACTATGACTGCGCCTACTTTTCGTCGCAAACATGTTCCCCTCGTAGCCGCTACCGCAGCTATCATCATAAAGTATGAATCCCAATCGGGACGAATGAATGTCATTATGGCCTCCATAATGTTTTAAGTTTTCAATTAATCGACATTATATCATTCAATAGATCTCACCACTGCCACCTTACCCTATGGTACTATCAATTATATTGTTATATTGCGATCAGAGGTGGGACATTGTGGAAAAATTCAGGCTGATCATCCCAAGAGATCGAAAAGTAGCCTCATGGTGCCTGTACGATGTAGGCAATTCAGCTTTTGCAACAACTATTATGGCAGCAGTGCTCCCCGTCTATTTCAGAGAAATAGCCGCTCCTTTTCTGAAAGGGAGTCTTCCCACTGCCTTTTGGGGCTACACTTCCGCATCTGCTCTTCTCTGCTGCGCTGTGGCTGCTCCTTTTCTTGGCGCCATAGGCGACATGGTCAGAAAGAAAAAAATGATGCTTACCATCTTCACTCTCTTGGGTGTCCTGGCTTCTGCCGGTCTTTTTTTTGTGGATTACGGCCATTGGCAATCTGCCCTCGTATTAATGGCCCTTGGAACTATAGGATTCTCTGCCTCTATGATCTTTTACGATTCTCTTCTGCCCCACATTGTCCCCCTTGATCAGGTGGACATGGTCTCTTCACAAGGGTATGCATTTGGATATCTAGGTGGAGGGGTGCTCCTTGCCATCAACCTGGCGATGATCTGGTTACTCCCAGGAACCCTCGGCCCAAGACTGTCTTTTCTATCTGTAGCTCTCTGGTGGGGAGCGTTCTCTCTTCCCATCCTCATCTTTATACCTGAGCCTCCTGCAAAGACCCTTCTTGTCAGACGGCGTAAAAGTATTGCTGGAGAGGCTATTTTACGACTACGGGAAACCTTCTCTGAAATACGTCAGTACCAAGATTTATTCAGGTTCCTCGTTGCCTTCTGGTTCTACAATGACGGGGTTGGGACCATGATAAGAATGGCTGCTATATATGGGGCAAATGTTGGCATATCAATGGCTCATCTAGTAGGAGCCCTTCTTTTAACCCAATTTGTTGGCGTTCCATTCTCCCTTTTCTTTGGACGGCTTGCGGCCCGAATCGGAAGTAAAAAAACAATTCTAATGGGACTTGCCGGTTATACTGCCATCTCTTTTGGAGCTTTCTTCTTATCCCAGGCCTGGCATTTCTGGATTCTAGCCTTTGCCGTCGGA
The DNA here is from genome assembly GCF_001896635.1 of Aminobacterium sp. EBM-42. Classification (NCBI taxonomy): domain Bacteria; kingdom Thermotogati; phylum Synergistota; class Synergistia; order Synergistales; family Aminobacteriaceae; genus Aminobacterium; species Aminobacterium sp. EBM-42. The sequence goes on along the minus strand of NZ_MPPC01000018.1, from coordinate 12,182 downwards.
ACGGTACAAGGGGGAACGCAAGCAATGAGCAGAAGCCTGTACGCAAGCTTGCTTCCTCCATCTCGAAGCGCGGAGTTTTTCGGTTTCTATGACATCTCAAGCAAGTTCGCTGGGGTTATAGGACCAGCTATTTTTGGCCTTATCACACACATCACAGGATCAAGCCGTATGGGTGTAGCTGTCGTCGCAACTACTTTTATTGTCGGAGGGCTACTTCTTATAAAAGTTGACGTCCACCGGGGGATCAAAAATGTATCACAGCAAAACTCCCTACAATAAATTCAGAGAAAGGTGGTGCTGGTTTTGAACCGTTTTCTTGTAATTTCAACTGGTGGTACCATCGCTTCAGAGCAGGGCGAAGAAGGACTTGCGCCTGTTTTGACCGGAAATCAGCTGTTAAGGTACATACCTGCTCTACAAGAATTTGGGAAGGTAGATGTTCACGACCTCCTTTCAAAGGACAGCTCGAATATGTCCCCTCTCGACTGGAAACGCATCGCTATGTTCCTTCTCGAACAGGAAAAGCAGTATGACGGATTTATTATTCTTCACGGCACCGATACTATGGCCTATACATCTTCTGCCCTTTCATTTATGCTTCCAAGTTTTACAAAACCGGTGATCCTTACAGGTTCAATGCAGCCAATAACAGTATCTGGAACTGATGCCGCAGATAACATCTATACATCGTTTCTTTTTGCACGTGCCTTGTCTGAGGAAAAGAAAAAAGGCGTTGCCATTTCTTTTGGAAACCAGCTGATCCACGGCCCCCGCTCTCAAAAAATATTGAGCCGCGACTATACGGCATTTTCAAGTATTAATTACCCCCATCTCGGATATATCGAACAGGGAAGGGTTTTTTTAACCCATACACCCAAGCCAGGCTCGTCCCCTCCCTTTTTGAGAGATACCAGCCAAGGCTTTGAGTTTGAAACATCTGTATTTCTATTAACACTATTTCCCGGCTTCCATGCCCGATATCTGGAGTATATTGTGAACATGGAACCAAGGGCCATTGTTATAGAGGCCCTTGGCTTAGGAGGAGTCCCCTACCTTGGGGAAAGTTTGTTGCCGCCTCTCAAACTATCTCAGAACAAGGGCATACCTGTGGTCATCGCAACACAGTGTGTATATGGAGGTGTGGATCTTAATGTATACGAAGTAGGAAGAAAAACCCTCAAAATGGGAGTGATTTCTGGAAAAGATATGACCCGTGAAGCCATTATTACAAAACTTATGGTGTTACTCCCCCACCTAAAACCCTATGAGATCCCGGAATGGCTCCATACCAATATCTGTGATGAGATCACCCTTGGTGGTGAATAGAAACACCGTCTGAACATCGTTTGATGAGGTCGGAAATCTCTAGCTCTGCGCGGATTCCAAAACGAGTCAAGGCAAAATCGTACCGAGCCGGATCAAGGGGTGATATGATCTGAAAGGCACGGGTGATTTCCATTACAGTTTTTAGGTCAGCCTGCTTCCGTATGGTGAAATTGAGAGATCTGCCTATTTTATGCATATGGGTATCTACCGGAACGCAGATGTCTTTGGGTAAAAGGACTGTCCAGCCTCCGGGATCAACGCTATCATGACGTACCATCCATTTAAGAAACAGGAAAAAACGTTTACAGGCACTTCCGTCAGCTGGGGAAGCAAGGAGAGAACTTGCCCCTCCAGCCGCTTCTTTTAGGTTTTCGGCGAAGGCTGTTATCCCCTTAAAAACATTCCTCTCATTCTGTGCAGCAATACAGTGGGCAAGACACTCTTCAAGAGAACCAAAACGTATAAGGAGTCTTTTCACGCCCTTGAGAAAAGAAATGAGCTCTCTTCCAGAAGTAAAACGGTGTCTGAAATCATAATAAAGCTCTTCTAGCGCATCTTGCGAAGCTGAAAGAAGAAAGGAACCAGGGGCATGCTCCATTGGTGATAAAACGCGCTCGACACTGCGATGAATCTGCTGCACCCGTCCATAGGCAAGGGAAGAAGCAATGAGAGCCGCTATCTCCCTGTCTACCTTGTCAGAATAGCGGCGAGGAAATTCCACAGGATCAGGGTGAATCAGATCTGGACGGGTATAGGTTATATAAATTTCTTCCAAAACCTGTCTGTAGCATTCGGGGGAAAAAGGTCCCCCGAATGCAGGCGCTACCGTTTTATATTTTGTTTGTTTCATAGATTTTTTCTGCTATAGCTTCTCCCATAGCGTAACATTCTTTGAGATCCTCTTTTCGAGGTACATATTTTACTTTTATCCCCGGATGGGCGATCTTGATCTTCATTGCTTCCAGCTCCTGATTTAACAGCCTAACCGATTCACCAGCCCAACCATAGGACCCGAAGGCTGCCCCTACTTTATTTATAGGGCGCAACCCCTTCGCATAACAGATGAGATCAGCCATGCGAGGCAAAAACCCTGTGTTCAGGGTGGGGGATCCGAGCACCAGGCCTCTCCCTTCCAGTATTTCAGTCATCACATCACTGTGATGTACTACCCGTAAATCCATCACTACTGTTTCAATTCCTTTATTCATAAGTCCCTCAGCAACATATCGGGCCATTGTCTCTGTGCTATGCCACATGGTATCATACGCCACCACTGCCTTATCCTTACAAAGTCCTTCTGCCCATCTCCTATAGGCAGAAAGAACTTCAGGGACGCGACTCCTCCATATAATACCGTGATCTGGGGCAATCATGTCTATTTCTATGTTCATGCCTGCTATTTCATCAAGTTTTTTAAGCATAAGAGAAGAATAGGGGAGTAAAATGTTTGCATAGTACTTGGCGGTTTGATCCATAAGCTCTCCCCACTCTGCTTCATCATCAAAACGCGCACTCGTAGAATAATGCTGTCCAAATCCATCGTTGGAAATAAGCAGGCGGTCTTCCTTTATATATGAAAACATGCTATCTGGCCAATGAAGCATCCTAGCTTCTATAAAAGAAACTGTCTTACCCCCAAGGGAAATCTCATCCCCTGTAGCAACTACATGTAACGGCCAGCTTTTTACAATGTCTCCAAAATGTTCTATGAGAGCGTCTTTACAGGGTTTTGAAAGAAATATCTTCTCAGGCCTGACTCTATCCACAACCATAGGAAGACTACCAGAATGATCCATCTCTGCATGGCTTACAATAATATAATCTATTTCCTCCAGATTCGTTACTTCCTCGATTCTTTCGATAAATTCTTCGTAATGAGTAGTCTTAACTGTATCGAAAAGAGCTACTTTATCACAACCTTTCACAATATAAGCATTGTAAGTGGAACCTTTTTCTGTAGAGTACCCATGAAAATCTCTCAACGTCCAATCCAGAACCCCTGTCCAGAATACACCCGGTTTGATCTCAAGCGGTATCATTCCTATTTCAACCTCCCGTTCTATGCCTCATGTAAAGAGCTTTATTTTAGCACATTAAAAATGGATGAAGGAGCTTTCTCCGGCGATTTCCCTTTTTTAATAGAGTGATAATCTGCATAGAGCAAAGGTTTTCCTTCCTTCAAGGCTTTAGCGGCCTCAACTTGAGCAATAAAAAGTTTGTGGGTATATACATCTATGACTGAAAGGACTTTGGCTTCTACAGAAGCAAGAGTAAAGTCAGTAACCACCGGAAGTCCTGTGGAACCTGTGATATAAGAGCAGGCATTAAACTTATCAAAATCACGGCCGCAATGAAAACCAAATATGCCTATAAATTTCAGGGGCACACTCTCTTCTAATACAGAAACTGAAAAGCGACGGCTTTTCTCAACCAATTCTGTAGTGTAATTATCTTTGTGAAGACATGCCGCTATGCAAATTGGATCACTTGTCACCTGTATCAAAGCATTTATAATCTGTCCGTTTTTCTTACCCTCAAATTCCGTACTTAATATATATACTCCGTAACTTAAAGAGAAAAGAGCTCTGGGATCAATACTATTCATTGTATTTCCCCTTCCCTTTTTATAATAAAGGGGCATGAGCACCTTCTGCCCCTGCCCCTTCGCTTCGATATCTCTTATCTATAAGGTTAACGATAAATTAGTCTTCTGATTCAGTAGAGAACGGTGTCTGCCCCCGAGCTCCCAACTCTTTATCAAGCATATAGAGGCCATGTTTCGAATCAGAGACAAACTCCAGCTTATGAATGATCTCTTCGGCATGAGCTTCCTCTTCAACCTGTTCCGTAACATACCACTGAAGAAAAATCTGGCTGGCGTGGTCTCTCTCTTCAATAGCCAAGTCAACAAGGTCATTAATACGTCTTGTTACATAACGCTCGTGATCCAATGCTCCCTTAAAAACATCCATGGGGGATTTCCACTCAAAAGGAGGTTCTGCAATAGCCTGAAGCTTAACTCTTCCCCCACGCTCAACAACATAGTGGTAGAATTTCATGGCATGGGTCTGCTCTTCAAAGGCCTGCACATGCATCCAATTGGCCATCCCCATGAGGTTCTGCTCCTCAAAATAAGCTGCCATTGCTAAATATAAATAACCTGAATAGAGCTCTGCATTGATCTGATCGTTAATAGCGTCCTGCATTTTCTTTGATATCATAGTCTACTTCCCTGCCTTCCATAGTCCGTGTATATTGCAATATTCTCTGCTTAATTCTGGCGTAATTTCATGAAATTCAGCTTCAGGAGCATCTCCTGGATTCAAGAATTGACGGTAAATTTTATCCCCTGAAATAACTTCTATCCATTCAATGTAATGCTCAGGTTTCATAGGATGGGGAACACTTCCTACCTTAACTTTTGATCCTTCAATAACTGGCACATGTTTCTCCGTCGAAGCATCGGCCGTCTGTTCCTCTAAAAGTTTCATAGGCTGATTGCAGCAAACAAGTTGTCCTGCTCCGGCATGAAGCACTTCCACAACATTGCCACATAAATCACACTTATATACTTCTAACCTCTTCGTCATCGTCATTCCTCCTCTTGTATGATTTTTGTGTTTGAGATAGTAAAAACTGTATACCTTTTCAGTAGAATTCTCTTTGATTATAACATTATTATCACAGCTATATCCTACCGAGTCGCTAAACTTAATGTATTCATTAATAATATACGGAATATGGGTATATTTGTCAAATTCAGAAAGACAGATCTACCTAACATTTTCGTCTTTAAAAACAGGAATTTTTAAAAAAACAGAGTAAAGAACTGGTACGATAATTAACGTCAAAACCGTGGCAAAAGCCAAGCCAAACATAATAGTAACTGCCAGAGCAGAAAAGAGAATATCAAAATAAAGAGGGATCATACCTAAAACCGTGGTCATAGCTGCCATAAGAACAGGACGAGCACGACTCATAGCCGAATCCACTATAGCTGAAAAGCCCTCTTTTCCTTCCCGTATTTCGAGATCGATCTGATCAATAAGCACAATGGCATTTTTTATGAGCATGCCAGCAAGGCTCAAGAATCCCAGGAGAGCCATAAAGTCAAAAGATTTATGAAAAAGAAGTAATCCCGCCGTTACACCAATAATGGACAAGGGGAGACAAAGAAGGATCATAATGGGTTGTTTAAACCCGTTAAAAAGAACAACTAATATAGCGACCATGGCTAAAAAAGCAATAGGAATCATCCCCACAAGTCCACCTTGAGCTTTTTGAGAACTTTCATACTCGCCTTCCCAACTGAGGCTATATCCTAAAGGAAGAGAAATATTTTCCAGTTCGGGCTTTATACGAGCAAATAAAAGACCTGTTTTCCCAGAACGGGAATCACACTCTACAGAAAAAGTCCTCATACGATTTCGCCTATAAATAACGGGGTCTTCAGCTATGGTATCAATGCTTTTTGTAATCTGAGTTAAGGCTATATATTTTCTCATAAGGGGGCTCCACACTTCTACTTCTGGAAGTGCCCCCAGTCTCGCCCTATCCGCTTTAGGCAATCTAGCTATAATAGGGAGGAGTTTATCCCTCTCTCTGTATAAGCCTGCTTGTATACCCGAAAAGGACATCTCAAGGGCCGATGCTACATCTTGCCGTGTTAAACCAGCTTGTCGGGTTCGCACCTCATCAAGTACGGGACGAATAACCTTGACCCTTTCTCCCCAGTCGCTCCGGATGTTCATCGAATCGGGGGCGTTCCTCATCATATAAAAAGCTTCTTCTCCTAGACGTCGTAAAACACGAGGATCGTCCCCCGTAAACCTCGCCTGTATTTTTGCACCTCCCCCTGTTCCTTTACTAAAGGAACGAACCCTGGGGTCGATATCTGGCATTTCTATATTCATGAAATTTCCCAGTTTACGACGTAAAGACTCTGCTGATTTCAAATCCTTAGCTTCCACTATCAAGTGTCCATAACTATCAGAAGAATCACTTGGCGTATAGGTGAGAATAAAACGAAGGGCTCCCTGTCCCACGTAGCTTGCTACAGAAACTGTCTCTGGCTGTTTCAAAATAAAAGCTTCAACTTTTTCTACCTCTCTCTGGGTCTCTTCTATATAAGCACCCCGAGGACGCCAAAATTCCACTGTAAAAAGGGGGCTTGAGGAGCTTGGGAAAAAAGATTGATCCACAAACGTAAAGCCTATGAGAGCAGAACCAAGCAAACAAACCATAACCAATATTGTTACCTTTCTCTTACGAATACACGCCTTGAGAAATCTTCTATACACCCTATAAAGTTTTGTATCGTAGGGAATTTCTGCTTTTGCTGAAGTTTTTAAAAAACGCACACCGGCTACAGGAGTAACGGTAACGGCAAGCACCCAACTTATAATCAAGGAAATCCCCACCACCTGAAAAAGGCTTTGGCAAAACTCCCCTGTGCTATCTGGGGACAGGCCAATAGGAGCAAAAGCTATAACAGCAATAAAAGTAGCTCCCAACAAAGGCCATTGAGTTTGAGTCACAACACCCACGGCAGAAGATATTCTATCCTCACCACTTTGTATCCGCACAAGAAGGCCATCAGCAACAACGATGGCGTTGTCCACTAGCATTCCCAAAGCTACAATCAATGCTCCAAGAGAAATACTATGAAGATCTATCCTCACAAGTTTCATTGCGATAAAAGTGGCAAAAATTGTAAGCAACAATACCCCGCCAATAAGCATCCCACTGCGGAAACCCATAAATATAAGTAATATGGCAATAACTATACTCAGAGCTTCCAGAAGATTTAATAAAAAGTTATTAATTGCCTTTTGAACTGTATCCGACTGGTAGTAAATAAGCCCTAAATTCATGCCGATAGGAGTCTGCGGCTCTAGTTCCTTGAGCCGCTTCTTTATGGCTTCTCCCATAGCAATAACGTTGCCACCTTCTACGTTGGAGATACCGATTCCAACAGCAGGACTTCCGTTATAACGCATAATTGCCCGTGTCGGCTCTATATAATTACGAGTAACTGTAGCTATGTCATCTAAACGGATCAGCACCCTCGAGGAAGATGCAAGAAGTAACGCCCCTACTTGTTCGACAGAAGAAAACTCCCCAGTTGGAGTTATGCGAATATACTCTGCCCCCGCTCTCACTTTCCCCGATGGAACCACGAAATTCTGAGCTTTGAGAACTTGAAAAAGTTCTCCCATAGAGATACCGAGCTGACTAAGTTTCGTTCTGGAAATTTCTACATAAATAGCCTCTTTTTGTATGCCTGTCACTTCAACACTTGCAACCCCAGGAACAAGGAGCAACTCCCTACGCAGATAATCGGCAAAATCTTCAAGTTCTCTGTAAGAATATCCTTCGCCAGTAAGGGCAAAATAAACTCCATATACATCTCCGTAGTCATCGTTAACTAAAGAACGACTTGTTCCTGGTGGCAAATGCTCTTGAACATCATTTATTTTCCGTCGTAACTCGTCCCATATTTGAGGCAAATCTTTTGCTGTATACGTATCTTTAATATCTACATACACAAGAGAAACGCCTTCCTGAGAAAGAGACCGGACCTTATCCACTTGTCCCATCTGTTGAGCAGCCCGTTCTATAACTTCCGTTACCTCTTCCTCCACTTCTTTTGGCGTAGCTCCTGGATAAGCAGTGGTAACTACTGCGGTCTTAATAGTAAAGGCAGGATCTTCCAGTTTTCCTAATCCTTTATAGGCAAAAACTCCACCTATAATCAAAAAAACTGTAAAAAACCACGTCACGTATCTCTTTTGAATTGAATATTCTGCAATATTCATAATAGGCCTCTACTCGTTAGGAGAAAGGAACGTTACTGGATCCCCTTCGGCTAAATAATTCACTCCAGCCGTAACGACACGATTTCCAACTGTAATATTCCCACCAACAATGACCATATCGCCTTGATACGAATGAATATATACTTCCACCTTATGAACCGTCATGGTTTCTTCATTGATAATCCAAAGGAAATGCGTTGTTCCCTCTCCTGGAACAACGGCTATAGAAGGGACTGCAAATCCTTTAACCTCATGGGCCCCGTTTTGCCCAGTAAATTCAACATTCGCAGTCATACCTGGCAAAACAACTATGTCCTTCGGGTAAGGCATCGTGAATGTAACTGCATACGTCTGTGTTTGTGGGTCGGCTTCTGTAGATATCTCCTTAAAGACAAGAGAGTATTGAGTGTTGGGTGCTGCCTCAAAAGACGAAGATACTCCTAAAGAAGTATTTAAACGAAATTTCATAATATCCTGTTCTGGAATAGAGATCACTATTTCAACCTCTTCCAGATTTTGTAAACTTACAATCGGTTGGTCCTTTGCACGCTTTGAAAATTGTCCACATATCGAGCAGCAATAATACCTTTAAAAGGAGCTTTGAGTTCTGTATCATCCAAGGCACTTTGAGCAGCTTGAACTTGAGATTCTAACCCCTGTATAGTAGCTTCCATCGCCGCAATGTCTTCAGCCCTAGCACCACTTTTTGCCTTCTGAAGTTCCTGACTAGCAGCATTCACTTCCCCTTTCGCCACCTCATAGGTTGTTTTTGACCGCTCTAAATCTACTTGAGCAACAACTCCTTCCTTAAATAAGCGTTCCATCCTTTTATAATCTGCTTCTGCCTCTGCCAATTTGGCTTTCGCCGAAGCAACTTGAGAAGATAAAGCCGAAATTTCTTCTCTTCTTGCTCCAGCTCTCATAGCAGACAGCTGTGCTTTAGCATTATTCAGGGCGCTCTGAGCATTCATCAATTGAACTTTGAAATCTCGAGGATCTATTTGGGCAACAAGATCGCCCTTATTTATAGGTTCACCTTTCTTCACTGGTAACTCAATAAGAGGACCTGACACTCTAAAAGAGAGATCTGCTGTCTTTGAGGCAAGGACTTTACCTGGAAATACGCGTCGTAAAACAACGTCTGGGGCAGAAAGGGTTATATATTTTACAGGACGAGCGATTTTTTCCACAACCTTCTCTTTTTGTTCCTCTTTTCTATTCGATAAAAGGAAAAAACCTCCAACAACAATAAGGATGGCAGCCACGCCCCATAGTCTTTTAAATCTCATTATCTCTCACCTCTATCTTCTCATCGTATTAATTTATAACAGGGTCAACCACCAGTAACGCAACCTCGTATATTCGTTTTGTAATTCCATTCTGTTAATTTTAAAAAACAAGAAATTTATACTCTTTTATTTTAAAATAAATCTTCAAAAAATAGGGTATACAAAAACAAAAAATCACCCAATCTTCTTCCTTCTCGATACGATCCCATTCTTTTGTGATTAAAATTATTTTTGCTTTCTTTATAACGCAAAAGCCCAACCTTTTTTTCAGGTTGGGCTTTTTTAACATGTAAACAATTTTTTGTAAGAGCAGCGTTTCAAAAGATTGCTACTGCGCTGAAAGTCCCCGCTCTTTTAATGTTCCTGGGATAACATTATCCCAAAATGCCGCACAAATACCTGCGACAGCCATGGGCGTTTTCATAATGGCCCAGAGAACCTGACCTATAATACCAATAGAAAAGAATGCATCTTTTTGAGCTTCCACCCACCCAGGGAGACCTAGAGCCATAAGAAAGGCAAAACCTACAATGAGAACGTTCCGTTGGCTAGTCATGTCCGCCCGAAGAAGAATCTGGATACCAAGAGCTCCGATAATGCCAAAAAGGGCAATATAAGCACCGCCAATAACAGGACTTGGAATCGTTGCGATGAGGGCACCAATCTTTCCTACAAAGCTCATAAGGATAAGGAGAATGGCGCCTGTGCGAACTACCCATCGAGAAGCCACACCTGTAAGTCCTATAAGTCCAATATTCTCTGTGTAGGATGTGGTGGCTACAGCTCCAAGCGCCCCAGCGATCGCACAGTTGAGCCCTTCCGCTCCAATCCCTCTATTAATGGTGGCTGGTGCGGGATCTGGCAACCCCGCCACATAGGAGCAAGAGTGATAATCTCCAATGGATTCAATCATTACGGCAAAGAACCCAGCAATTATGGCCCCAAAGGAAAGGATATCAAACTTTGGCAAACCCCATGGCATAATACCAGTGAAACGGAACCAGGGAGCATCCGCCACACTGGCTAGATTTATAAAAGCAGGATGTTCGCTTGGGAAAAAGCCTAGAAGAGAACCTGCTAAGGCTGCTAGATAAGCAATGCTTATAGAGGCAAGGATAGCAAATATGTTGAAATATTTATTTTTACTCATAAGACTGAAAAAGAATACACACACAACAACAATCAATGAAATGGGCCAATAATTGGCCGCATTACCCTGAATGGCAACTGGAGCCAAAGAAAACCCGATCGCCATGATCGTGGGGCCTATAACTATAGGGGTAATGACTTTTCTAATAACCCCTACTATTCTACTATAACCGATGATCGAAAGAAGAATCCCTCCTGCGATAAGGGCACCTCCTACATGCTGCATTACCGCGGCAGGGCCCGCTGCGCCATAAGCTGCAATAATAGTCATAATTGGAGGGATAAAACTGAAACTGGAACCTTGAACAATGGGAAGACCTGATCCCAACCTGGGGTGGGTCTGAATAAGGGTGGCAATACCCATAGCTAAATAAACGCAAGAAATAAAAAAGCCAATCTCTGCCGTCGTCATCCCCATGGCTGGGCCAAAAATAAGAGGGACAAGAGTAGTAGCGCCAAATAACGTTAAAACGTGTTGAAATCCTGCTAACACCATAATCGGGAATGGAGGTTTGTCATCCACCCCGTAAATCAGGTTTTTGCTAGCCATCGTAACACCTCCATTTTTATACTGGCGACATTGTATCAAAAAGGGCAATCGGTTGCATAAAATTTTCATTAACTTGCAAGTTTTTTTAAGATATAATAAAAACACACGGAGGTGGTCTTATGGATAAAGATTTTATGTTTGATGTTAAACGTTGTGCAGAGGTTTTACTCTCTTCTCGAAAAGTGGTCCTTTTAAGCGGAGCTGGTATGTCAACAAATGCGGGCATCCCTGACTTTAGAGGCCCAAATGGCATTTATAGAAAAAAAATGAAAACTGATCCTGAACTTATTTTCGATATTGATTATTTTTATCAAAATCCGTCATTCTTTTATGAATTCCACCGAGAGTTTCTAAAGACTATTAATGAGATACAACCCACATTTTCCCATTATTTTTTTTCTAACATGGAAAAGGGTGGGCTGCTTAAGGGGATTATTACACAAAACATCGATGCTCTGCATCAAAAAGCAGGTTCGGAAAAAGTATTTGAAATTCATGGCAGCATGTGGCAAAGCTTCTGCACCCGATGCGGTCAAGAATATGATTATAAAACTTCTTTCCACAAGGTTCTTAAAGAAAAGGTCCCTCTTTGTGATATCTGTAAAGGTGTTATTAAGCCTGATGTCGTTTTCTTTGGTGAAAATGTAAAGTATCTCAATGAATGTCAGACCCTCATAAAAAATGCAGACATTCTTTTTGTCGTGGGGTCGTCCCTGACGGTAACTCCAGCAGCTTATCTCCCATCTATGTGTTCAGGAAAGATAGTTGTGATCAACAAAGGAGAGATATCTCACGACTATCTGAGCCCTGGAAGGATTTTTATCCATGGGAAATACGATATCGATGAATTTTTTAACGCTCTAGAAGTGGAATTGTCAAATATAGAAGGCAATCCTAAGAGAAAATGAGTTGCCATTAACGTTGGGTCATACTACTATTTTAGTGTTCATTTACCCCCTTGGTTTTCGGAAGAGTGATCAGGTCTGATTTTTGCGTTGTCTTTATGGAATTTATTGAATATCCGGGGTTTTCGAAGGCGATTTGGGGTGT
>NZ_MPPC01000030.1:0-8737 GCF_001896635.1 Aminobacterium sp. EBM-42 | reverse complement strand
TCGGCGACAGGGTGAAACTGCTCTGTTGAACGAAGAATCCGCTAAATTCATGGTTACAGACCGGCTCGGGGATGTTTACACAAAATTTTCCGCACTACCCATTAGAGGTTGTATCGTTTTTCCAATCTATTACCTTGCCTTCCTGCAAATAGACAGCTTCTTTACTCATATATATCCCCCCTCCTCTATGCTCCAGGATTCATTACAAGACCACGCCAATCAACTGCTTTTGCGCCAGCTTCAATACGCACCTTGTATTCCGTTCCATCGACAGACCAGCCCTGTCGCTGCTCAAGGTACGGTGCTTTTGCACCGTTCAAGAAAAACATCCTGACAGTTTTTCCCTTTCGAGCGGCTAAATACCACGCTTTTTGACTAACGTCATCAAGTCTCGGGTCGAAAACCAATGTAAAGTAATCCTTTGCGTATGGGTTTGCACCATTTCCCATTGCAACGCTCTGCCCTGTATCTAAGGTAATCGTCATTGGAGATTGCTCTTGTGCAAAAAAACGCCGAGCAACGGCTTCAAGAGCTACTGGAGCAATAAAAAACATTGGACGAATATTGAGCCTACGCTTTCCACCAATATCTTTTTGGCTTTTCATAGCTTCGATAGCCTTTCCAAGAGCTTCTATTGTTGCTTCAAAATTTGTAAAACTGATGCCGGCAGCTGTCATTAAGTTGCCGTGATTTGCATGAAAGAGATCCTTTCCATCACCCATTTTGGGATTACTGGTCAAGGCCGCATATGCGATGTCTCCTAATTTTCTACGAGCAGCTTCTCCCATACGCTTCGGTATATCTGTAATTGCTCCAAGATCATCATTTACGATAGCCTCTCGGGTAATAGAGAATAATTTACCGAATTTGGCCACCTGATATTGTTCAAAAGTTTCAGAGATTTCGGCATATTTATATTCGCCACCTTCTCTGACTTTATCTAGATCAGTCAAGTCGCCGGCACGAGCTGTAGTGTGGATTTTGAAATCACTCACAACCCCCGTGTCGTCAACCCAAATAGGCCATGTTTCTTCCTCGCTCTCCCACCCTTCCATAAGGCTTAAATTAGCTGTTCCACCCAAAATAACGGGAAGATCGGAGGTAGTAAGAGCTCTCCCTATCATTTCCATCATGTCGCCCCTTGTACTTTCTCCAGATTTTGCTAATGCTTCGCGCGCCAGCTCACGCAATGAAAAGCTTCGTAATTCATCTGCTCCAGGTGCAAATTTGGCGATTTTAAGACCACCACGAAGACATAATGCGTCACGGGCAGCATTTCTAAATTTTTCCTTTTCATCTAAGGTAACAACAGCAGGAGCTAATGCTTTTCTTTCTTCCGCAAGTTTATCCATGACTATTTTTCGAACCATTTCTACCGAATCGCCAGATCTAATATGCTCGCTGAGATCCATTTCAAATCTTTGCCCCATTGCCAATATTTCCGCAGTGCGAACACGCTCATCTCTTGTTACGCGGTCTATATCTTCTGGTGAGACTCTCTCTACTACATCCACTCTCTCGTTAGGCTTTGGCATTGCGTTATCCCCCTCCTCATCTAAACTTCTACCTACGCCAACAGTTGCATCTGCTGGAACAGATGCAATACTTATCTCAAGTGGTTCCCACTTTCTCGCTATCTCGCAAGGCCCTGTGAATCGGCCGCATGTACTTATTTCGTCTCCATCAACTATTTCCCAATTTGTTACACGGTAACCGACAGAAACGCCTTTAAGTGTATTGTTTACGACCTTTCTAAAAATTTTTTCGCTTTCTTCATCGTCATCAAAGCGAACTTTTGCTCTGCATTTTCGTTCATTTTCATCAAGCCACGCAGACTCTATTGCACCTATAGGAACGTCACTCTTATGGTTCCACAACAACACCCCCATCTCATTGATACGGGTTAAATCAACATTGCCTTTTTCATGCCCTAAAACTTCTTGCCACGAAGAAAGCCATCCCTGTCTAGTCACTATCGCTTCAGACGAAAAAGAGAGCTCAACGGTTCGCGAGCTCTCGTCAATATTGTCTCTTTCTATTTGATACTCTCTGTACAACGATGTTTCTTTTAAACGTTCTTTTTCTTTCCTATTTGCTATTTTTGGCAATAGAGCCGACCTCCTTCATTAACCCTATTTTTTCTGCGTATTCCTGCTCACGACGGATTTGGTCAAGTATTTCCTGCCAATCCTTACCTCTGGCTGCACATATTTCAGATAGAGATGTAATACCCATATCAAGTTCTTTCTGCATTCCAGCAGCTTCCTTTAGGGGATCTACAAATTGCCAACCAGGCGTGATCCATACGGATTTTGTGTACCTCTTTATGTTCGAAAAATAATCAGGGATACGAACCTTACCAGCCAACACACAAGCAGTTACAAATTCTGGCCATATCGGCCTACAGAAATGATCTTTTATAAATTGCTGTAAGACCTTAAAACCTTGTCTATCTTCAAGATGTGCTTGCCGCGCACTGGAATAATTCACCTGTGACACATCTCTAGAGATCATTTCATACGACTGACCGACCCCTGCGCCAGAAAGGCGAAGCTGCATCTGAATAAATTCATTTGCTTTTGTGTTTGGTCGTGGTGGATCAGAAAAAGAAACATCCTCACCTGGGAGAAGATAATCTATAATCCCAGGCTCCAAAGTTTCTCGACGCTTACCATCTATTGTTCGTGATTGTCTACCAATCCGATCCCCAGGAGCTTTCGTTTTTACAAAAGCCGCAAAACATGCTGCTATTCGGCTAGCCATAAGTTCAGCATCTAAATATTCATCCATATCTCGCACACGACCCATAATCGGTGCAAAATAGGACATACCCCTGACCTGCTGAGGACGTTTTTTAATGAACAAATGTAAAATACGATCAGCCGAAATACGCTTAGAAGTGAAGTTTCGTCCTTTTAGAGGCAGGGAAAGCTCGTCTTCATAAATCCAATAAGCTAAGGGCTTATACTGATCGTTAACCTCTACCCCAGAAAAGACGCGTTTATTTTTTGCATAAGAATTGAAGGTATCAAGGGCATCAGATTCAAGCATCTGCAATTTAAATGGGAAATCGCTCGTATCGTAGACATTTAGGGTAAGAGAATCACCGTCTACGATCATGCGTCTAAGAGCCATGTTTTGTAATTCGTAAAATGTGCTTTGTTCTGTAACATCGCATGAATAAACCCATTCTTCCCAAAGATCTTCAAGGCGCTGATTCAGGTCTTCGTTGTCTGAACCGTCTTCGTTTTTTATTCGGGCTTGTGGGCGTATCCCCTGTCCTATTACATTTCGCTCAAGAGCAAGCAACACACTATTCCCAATTTCACTATTGCGTTCAAGATCTCTTGCTCTTGCCTTTATTCGATCTCGAAAAGCTGCATCTGTTTCTTCTGGCTTTTGGTTTACCGGTTCCCAGCCACTACCAAAACGATCCCACCTTGCTGCGTTATAGTTACGCATCTCTTGTTCAGCATGTCTATACGCCATGCGATAATATGCTTTTTCGGGGCTAAACCATGATATAACGCGGTCTACTAAATTAGGTTTTATTTCTTCAACCTTTCTTACCATGACACATACGTCCTTGACCCCATAGATTGCATAGCAACTTGCTGACGCAAATAATCAATCCTATTCTGCACATGTTCGATATTTGCTCGCCGAAGTCGCATTGTTCCTATTTGATACTCCTGCCCTGCCAGTATTGCCCGCAAAGCTTCTTCGTACAGAGCAAGCTCCTCTTCATACGTCATGGACACCCTCCTTTCTGTTTAAACTCTCAACCAGCCTTCAGTTCTGGGAATCCATTCTTCTGTATCTGTTGTCTCTTCTTGTGTTTGTTGTGTATAGGCTTCACTGGATATTTCATCTTCTGCTACCAAATAACGAACACCTAAAACGTCAGCTGCAACAGCTGCATATACTTCAGCATCAAGCAAATGGTTTTGTGCATGTTGCGAAATCGGTTCCCATGATTGCCGCGTTCGTTTCGTTCTTTGATCGTAAAGTGTGATTTTTCGCTCAGCACAAATCTGATCAGCATATTCTCGAGAACAGTTTTTAAAGATCATCCAAGAACCATAACTACCAGGCTTTTTGCGTAACCTTCCGTGGATTAGACTCTTGTAATAATCTCCATCTGCTATCCATAGCTTTAATCCGCCGATTTCATCTTTATCAATACTAGATATGGAATATGGAGCTCGAAGGGGTTTTGAAGAACCTTTTACAGGTTTGCATACGTCAGAAAATATTGCACAAAAATCATAAACTTCATCTGTTCTATAACCACTGTCTATCATGGCTAGCTTGACTTGAAACGATATGCCTCCATCTTCGGCCTTATATTGTCTGTTGACAATCACATCTTCAACTTCTTGCCAATTTTCACAACGGCCATAATCGACAAGCCACGACGTGAGCCGTTCTCCCCATGCTCGTATTACATAAAACATATGTCCTTTTTGGATATCTACTCCTGCAGTAAGAACCAGAGCGTTATTAGGAACAATGCCTCTGGAATGAGTCCATGCTGCTTTAAGAACGATATCACTTTTAAGCGCAGTGGCCTTCTCTTCCCATGGTTCAGCCAACCATGAGTTAATAAAGTTCATAAGAGTTTCTGGAAGGTTCTTGCTACTAATGAACTCTGCTGCGACATCTCCAAACGTGAGCATTGGTGCATATAGAGAATTCCAATGGAAAGCAACTCTTCTAACAGGGCCAGTTGCCTTTTCCTTTGGAAGCCATTTCCCCTTCAATAACATTTCAGGTTTGTCTTTGTCATATATAGTTTTTTTGCAATGTTCGCATTCATACCAAGCTGAATCTCGTATCTTTTGTTCTAAACTGCGGCGTTCTTCTAGATTGTCACCAAGCTTGTCATATTTTTCGGTTAAATATTCTGCCCATTTTATTTGAGAAAACGAAAGTTTTTGAAGCTGGCCACAATGAGGGCATGGCACATAGTAATGCAGAATCAAATCGCTAGATCTCATGTATAGCCAAATCCCCTTATTACTCAATGTAGGAGTAGAAATATAAAGTATCTTTCTGTTACTGCTAAAAGACTTCGTCCTCTCTTTGCCCAATTTCAGCGGACTTGCTTCTTTTCCGCTAAAGGGAGGGTATTTATCAATTTCATCAAAAATAAGATATCTAACTGGCCGGCTTGCTAGGCTTGCTGGACTGTTAGCTCCAGCTAAGACAAGATACATTCCTGGGAACTGGAGCTCGAGGCGATCTGACTCATTATGCAAAAACTTCTCTCGGAGACGAGAAGATGCTTCAACCATCGGTTGAATACGGTTTTCACTCGTCCACTCCGCAATTTCCAATGAAGGATAAACGATAAGCGCAGAGCTGGGATCTTGATCGATTGAATATCCAAGACAATTCAGAGCAGCTTCTGTACCGCCACTTTGTGCCGCTTTACAGATCACGATTTCTTCTACTTCTGGATTAGTCCAATAATCCATAACATCCTTCAAGTATGGTGTAAAACTTGTACGCCAAGGTCCTGGCTTGGCAGATATTCGTCGATCTAATACTCTAAAACGATCTGCCCATTCTGAAACAGACATTCGTTCAGGGGGACGAGCTACTGATATTTCTTGATAAGACCAGTTAGGCAACACTCTCACCCTCTACGTTTCGAGGCGTGAATGGACCCTCTCTATAATATTGTTCCCATAACAAGTACGTTTCATCGTAAATTATCTTCTCTATCTCTCTCAGATTTCGACCAACCAAAATAGACGCAAGAGTTCTCGACCAAGTAAACATATTTGCCTTACAAACAGCTAATCTATTAGCCCACTCCGAATAGACTTCTTCTTTTTTCATGTAAAGGCCCTTCAGCTCTTGCAACCTTATTTTTTCCTGTTCTGCTTTCGCTTGTTTATATAAAGCGTCTGCTTTTGTTTTTAAAGCAATCCAGTTCTCATCTTCGACCTTACCGTCTTCAGATGTAACCTGTGAACGCCAACGCAATACGTCTTCTGGATTCCACCATCCTCTTGATTCTTGAGGACACCCCATTTTTCGCCATTCAAGCAAGGTTTTGGGGGAAACACCAAAAAAAGCAGAACAGCGTTTCGTAGAAAGCAATATCTCATCATCGTTTATTACTTTTACGTTTGCTTTCGGCATTTAGCACCCACCTCCACCCGTCTGTAAACTTTAGTTCAATTACCCAAAAACCATTTAATCTTTCAATTTCGTTGTTTTACATTTAACCCTTTTTTCATTTTTTTACCGGGAAAAACCCCGGGGTCGGCTACCCGCCTTAGTCTTTTTCTCCAGGAAGGACCCAAAAACCCCTAAACCTGCTCAACAACGGGCTTTACGAAGGCCTTAAAGTTTCAGAAGTCCTCTTATATGAATCTGACATAACTTATGTTCTGTAACATTCGCCAACTACAACTTCGAGCCGCATGAACACAGGCTTTGTTGCCAGTTATAAATGCCTTAATTTTGCGTTTATTAAAAAACTTATTTATATCGCTTATTTAATTCCCTGGAAGGTAACACTTTCATAGATAAAATCCTTCTGGACTTGATCAACGCAAATGTAGCGAAGCGTGTCCTTTGCTGAGTTGTGGCCATATATCTCTTGTATGGCAGCTATATCTTTTGTAGTTTTATAAGCCCAGTATCCCCATGTTTTACGTATAGTGTGTGTTCCTACTGATTCTTCTATTCCGCAGGCCTCTTTTGCCTCTTTAAGAATTGCGTACGCTGTTTGCCTAGTGATGCTTCTAAGACTTCCATCTTTGTTTCTCTTGCGTGAAATAAAAAGAGGATATTCCATCTCAGCTTCTTTAAAAGGTGTTAGATATTCTCTTAAAAAATCTCTGACGGGATTATTTATCTTTATGAGACGGGTTTTTCTTGTCTTGTTTTCTTTTATGTTTATGTGTGTTCGAATCTGCCTTCTGCCCCCAGGCTTTTCAACAAGAACATCTTTCACTTTTAGTTTTAGAAGATCCGTTATCCGCAACCCAACGTGTATTCCCATAAAAACCCAACCGTAATCTCTAAAATTTTTCTTATGAAGATATTTGAGCATCGCTTTAATTTGTTTTCGATCTTTAAGCGGTTGAACTGCATTCATATTTCACCACACGCCTGCCTCATTCGATTAATAGACCAGCCACGCTTTGCCCTTCGTTCACACCAACGGCGCATTAAATTTACGTCGCAAGGTTCTACGAGGGCAATAATCTCAGCGCCAAATTGGAGAGGTGAAAAACGCGCATTTGAAACTCCAATCCTTACGCGTTTGCGTTCAGGTATTCCCCATATGGCGTACATTCTTTTCCCTCCTCTATATAAGTAAGAGGTGAACGGGTACTCCCGCTCACCTCTTAGGCTATGCTGCTATTAGTTCATCCACTCTTTCCGTTGCAATTTCTGCATAAAGCGGATCCGTTATTACTGCATATAATTTTGTTATAAAGATTATTGGATGTATAAACCCCTCCTGCAATAAAAAGGCCCCGACAGAAGAATCTGCCAGGGCCTTTCATATTTATTTCCACACTACCATTTTAACAGTTTTAAAAAGATTATCAGCGGAACATTAAGTATATTATTAACGGAGTATCAGAGACTTTGAGTTCTCGTTAGCTACATTTATTTATTCAAACAGCGCCATTTGAAATCCTCCAATAGCCTCTCTTGCTATAGATAAAGGTACCAACTTTCGACGGCGCGTAACAGTTTTGTTATCAACACAATATTTATCAGCAATTCGGGATAACATGCTTTCGCTGTTGAGTCGCGAAGAAAGCGGGGTGGAAATAAAACGAATATGCTCAACAAATAAATTCCAATCTGACGGGAAAATTCTTCGGAATGACTGAACTGCCTCGACAACGACATCCCATGACCCTAGTTTTTCTATAAACGAAATGATCGTATCTCCTATGGTAATCTGACTAAAAAAGCCATCGGTATTTATGCTCATATCTATGTGCTCAATATCTGTTTCTTTCTGAATAGATCTTGCTAAATCAGCCCATTCTAAAGCAGATAGAGGAGGCCTTTCCCCCAAAAGGATAAGAATACCCGAGGGGTGATAGCTCACTAGTAATTCTATAATTGCAGCTAATTTTTCAACTTCATTCATTTTTGACCTCCTCTTTAAACAATACTAAATGTAACGTATGACTTTTCCCAGTTCTTTAGCTTTCTGTATTTCTGTCATTACTCCTATCGACCTTTTCCACCCATCAAGCCTTACAACCCACAGTTCATCGGCCCATTTTACGAATTCAATATCTAGGCCCTCCCAAAAGCTCCAATCTCCAGGTTGGGAATTCAACACGTAAAATAATCAGCTGTGCTATTCTGTCTCCATCTTTTACGGTTTGAGCTTCCCTAGAGTCGTTGTAAAGAGGAACACCAATTTCGCCTCGGTAGTTGTTATCAACTACACCTACGCAATTTGCAAGACGCAAGCCTTTAGTCGTTGCCAAACCAGAGCGAGGGAAAATAAAACCACCACATCTCCATGGTATGGCCATACGAACACCTGTAGGAACTTTGCATGTCTCCCCTGGTTGTATGGTATGTGTGCCCCGCGACTTAAGGTCAAATCCTGCATCATCCTTATGGTTTTGTTCAGGAATATAGGTAGTGCGGAAAATTTTGTGTAAACATCCCCGAGCCGGTCTGTAACCATGAATTTAGCGGATTCTTCGTTCAACAGAGCAGTTTCACCCTGTCGCCG
>NZ_MPPC01000028.1:0-53102 GCF_001896635.1 Aminobacterium sp. EBM-42 | reverse complement strand
GGAAGAGCTTTGCACGCCATGGCTTGAAAAGAAATACCCCGGACAGAATATGACCCAGGTCATTCTTGACGAACTTGATCGTATCCACGAAGAGGTTGCCGCGAAAAAGAAGTAGTAATTATCACCGTATAATCAGAGGCATATAGTTTTTTGCTAAATAAAGAGGGGAAGAAAGCTTAAAAGCTTTCTTCCCCTCTTTATCATCTATTTAGAAATAGCGGGACTTACAGTATTCTAGTGATAGTATTCCATTAGAGGGTAAAATACGATCTAAGCAGCGCAAAGAGCTTTTCCTTTGTCATGTGGCCATATATTTCTCCTTTAAATTCAACGACAGGAGAAGCGGTACAGGCTCCGAGGCAGGAAACAAGTTTTATATGAACGTTGTCTTCTAATGCAAGTTCCTGAATAACGTCTTCTGCAATAGGAACAAAGTTTCTGCTGCACGGTCCGCAAATGTAGAGAAATTCTTCAGCGGCCTGGACTGATAAAGAAGGAACGAAAAAAAATACTCCCAATACGAATAAAAAAAGAATTTTCTTCATTCTATGTGCCTTCTTTCTTGAGTAGTATTATTATATATAATGATATTTTCTATTTTTTACAGCGGACTTTTTACTGGAACAAGAATCCGCAATATTCATGAGAAATGGAGTGGTAAAGTCGTGGGTGACTTTTTTGCATCTGCCGGCCCTATTGTACAAACCTTAATAGGAACACTCTTTACATGGGGATTGACGGCTTTGGGAGCGGCGGCTGTTTTTGTTAGAAAAGATCCGAGTAAAAAAATGCTTGATGTCATGCTGGGGTTTGCAGCAGGAGTAATGATAGCCGCGAGTTACTGGTCTCTCCTTGCCCCTGCCATTGAGATGTCCGCCGAAATGGGCATGTGGCCCTGGTTTCCTCCAGCGGTAGGTTTTCTCTTGGGGGGAGTTTTTCTCCGGATTGTTGACCGAATATTGCCCCACCTCCATTTAGGGCAGCTGCGAGAAGAGGCTGAAGGGATCGAAACGACCTGGAAAAGAACAACACTGCTTGTCATGGCTATCACTCTCCATAACATTCCAGAGGGAATGGCCGTGGGCGTTGCCTTTGGAGCTGTGGCTTCTGGCATTCCTTCTGCATCTTTAGCTGGCGCAATGGCCCTTGTTTTAGGCATAGGCATCCAGAACTTCCCTGAAGGCATGGCTGTGTCCTTGCCCCTTCGCAGAGATGGGGTCTCTCCCATGAGAAGCTTCTGGTATGGTCAGCTTTCAGGGATAGTAGAGCCCATTTCCGGGGTAATAGGGGCTGTAGCCGTGGTTATGGCACGTCCCATTCTGCCTTATGCTTTAGCCTTCGCGGCAGGGGCCATGATCTTTGTAGTGGTGGAAGAGGTGATACCTGAATCCCAGCAGGGAGGGTATGGCGACCAGGCCACCATGGGAGTTATATTGGGTTTTATAGTAATGATGATATTAGATGTGGCTTTAGGATAGAATAGTATAAGCCATTTGTTGAAGGGATGGAATTCCATGTCTGTAATCGAACTTTTTTTAACAGCAGCGGCTCTTTCCATGGATGCCTTTGCTGTCTCCCTTGGCGTAGGGGCCTGTTTGCCTCTTTTAACCCCTGGGGCGGCTTTTCGAATGGGAATCGCCTGCGGAAGTTTTCAGTTCCTTATGCCTCTTGCGGGGTGGATGGCGGGCATACGTTTACTCTCTCTAATAGAAGCTTATGATCATTGGGTAGCCTTTCTGCTTCTTTTTTTCCTGGGCGTAAACATGATCAGGGAATCCAGAAAAGAAGAAGCCTGCGAGAGAAGAGACAACACATGGGGACTGACCCTTCTTTCTCTGGCTGTCGCGACTTCTATTGATGCGCTGGCTGCGGGCATTGGGGTGGCTGCGCTGAAAGGTTCAGTCATGTTTTTAGCTGTTCCTGCCGGTATCATTACGGCGTGTCTTTCTGCTGCAGGCGTATGTCTGGGATTCCAGGCAGGCCGATTCCTTGGAAAGTATGTTGAAATTGCAGGTGGAGTTGTCTTATGTTTTATAGGGTTGAAAATCCTTCTTGTGTCCATTATATGAAACAATTGCAGATAGTTGTAACGGGAAGCCGGGGAAAGAGCAGTGTGGTCAGGTTGCTCTTCTATGCCCTTTCTGCTTGTGGGATAAAAACCTGGGCCAGAATAACAGGCGTTATCCCAAGGGAATTGTCTCCTGGGGGAGAGAAACCAATTCTAAGAAGTGCCGGAGGGCATGTGGAAGAAATGAAATGGTGGCTTCGTGTCATACCTGTTGATGCAGAGGCTGTGGTACTTGAAAATAGTGCTGTGGCGCCAGACCTCCAGGAACTCCCTTCCAAGTGGCTCAAAGATCCCATATTTGTTATCACTAATGTACGCCCGGATCATCAGGATGCCTGGGGGCCTGGTGAAGAGGGGGCATTAGGGGCCATTATGAGGGGAATACCTCAACGTTCTACTGTTTTTATTCCTGAAACTACTGCATCGTCTCTTGCCCTGCTTGATGGGTTAGAGAAAAAACAATGTAAGGTCCACGTTGCCCCTCTTTCCTCCAAAGGGTATTCTGTATGGAGAGAAGAGAATATGGCGGTAGTGAGAGAGATACTGAACTTCATGGGCCTTGATAGCAAAAAGGGCGAAGATGCTGCTTCCTCTCTTGTTTCTGATGTTGCGGATTTTCAGGTTATTCCTCTTGGGGATTCCGAATTAGCTGCGGCTTTTTCTGCCAATGACCTTGCGACGACTAAGTTGCTATTTGCCAGTCTGGAATGGAAAATGGAGGAAACCACCATACTTTTCAACTCTCGTCGTGACAGACCTGAACGGCTGAAGGCCTTTCTTCCATGGCTTCGTCAGCCAGGATGGAAAAGAGTGCTCTTTATGGGTGCAAGGCCCCTTTATCCCCGTAAGGGAATAAAATATATTTCCATCTCTTCCATAGCAGATGTGGAAGAATTGCTCAAGAGAGAAAAAAAAGTTTTCGGGTGCGGAAATGTAGCAGGTATGCCTCTTGCATTTCTTATCGACTATGCTTTAAAGGGAGGTAACCATGCATAGCGTTCAATTAGGGACCATTGGTCTTGGTATAGTCTTGGGAATGTTTTTTTATAACCGCACTGGCCGTTCCTGCGGCGGAATTATTACCCCAGGATTTATTGCCCTTCAAATAGGGAGCCCATCGTCTATTGCAATGGCGCTGGCCTCTGCGGTTGTGCTTTCCTTCGTTCTTGAAGGAGTTGTTCGTGTAACGGGTATCTATGGCCGCCAGCGTATAGCGCTGGCTATGCTTTTGGCCCTGGGCTGCAAGTTTATGCTTGACCTTTTTTTTCCTGTGAGCTCCCTTTGGCTTGGGTGGGTTCTTCCAGGTCTTGTGGCGGCTGATATGCAACGTCAGGGACTGGTTGAAACCTTGACTGGAACAGTTATTGTAAGTTTGCTTACAGTGATGTCTCTTGAGGTACTGGTTTTTTTGGGGCATTTTGTTGGAAGGTAGATAGCAAATGGAAGAAAAACATATAACTTCATTGATAGAATATCAGAAGAAACAACGTGAATTTGTGCGGAAAGGCAGATTTCGTCTTGTCTTTCTCGCTATAGTCCTCTTTTGTTTGTGGTTAATTCCGAGACAAAGGGGGTTTTCAGCTGAAGAAGGCCGGTTATGGGATGATGTACGGCAGGCGGAGATTTTTCTCTGGGAATGGAGAGAGGAGAGGGGTGACAGCTCAGGTATTGATGCCGATCCATGGAAGCTTGGGCTCATCGGTCTGGAATGGAGCCCCCTTACTACGACTCTCGGAAGTCTTGAGGCAAAACGTACAGCCTGTCATCCTAGCTGGTCTGTCGCTATACTCAGAGAGTTCGATGCTATGGGACTAAAAGAGGGCGATTCCGTGGCTATTCTATCCTCTTCTTCTTTTCCCGGTTTATTGCTCAACACGTTAAAGGCGGCGGAGTACAGACACCTTAAGGTTCTTCTTATCCTTTCGCTAGGGTCCTCTACATGGGGGGCGAATGTTCCAGGCGCACCATGGCCGGTTTTGGCTGAACAATTGAGAGAGAGAGGTTTATTACATACGAAAGCCGACTATTACACCCTTGGCGGAGACGATGAAAATGGCGGGGGAATTGCCCCTGAAGGGGTTGCTTTAATGATAGACATGGCCAAAGGAGAAGGGGTTCCCCTTTTGAGAGAGGGGACTCTCGAAGGGATGATCAGTAAAAAGATGGAAATAGTACAAAAGTTTTCTCCCAGACTTGTTATGAGCATAGGCGGTTCCCACGCTAATATGGGAGAAGATGAGAGTATTCTGGCCCTCCCAGGCGGGCTTCATTTCCCATCAGCGGATATGGTTTCAGGAGACGGAGTCATTGGACAGGCTCTCTCTGCAGGTTACTCGGTTTTCCATCTCCTTAATATTCATGATCTAAGTCTCAGATATGGTATCCCCTACAATGCAAACCCTTCAAAGGCAATATCATCGAGAAAGAGTTTAATTTCTTCTGTGGCGGGCATCTTTCTTTCAGGGTGGATTCTCTTGTCCCATAAACGCTGGATGTTCTGTTGCGGCGGGGGAGGATCGAAGCCGTGACATTGCATATAGGAGTTATTGATGATGATCGTAAAGTGCTCTATCAGCTTGAAAAAATGGCAGAGGCCGAGGAATGGCGCTTTCTTGCAACAGTTGACCCTGAAGAAGTGCTTGGATGGGTGCGTGATGACGAGATCGATATTTTGCTTGTAGATGTATGGATGCCTGTAGTGAGTGGCTATCAGCTTGTCCAGAAGGCAAGGAATATTTCTGAAAAGATCGTTCTCATAGCTTTGGCGGAGAACGAAAGAGAAGATACGGCGTCAAGGCTTTTTTTAGCCGGAGCTGATGATTTTGTGGTTAAGCCATTGCAGCTTCTAGATTTCAGAGCCCGTCTGCGTCTCCATGAAAAACTAGCAAATTACAGAGAGCAGCTCAATTGGGATGTTCGTAAAAAAGGTATTAGCGTGGATACCATGAGAGAAGTTATCTATTGTATTAAACGGCATCAGGGAGCTATGGATTGCGATGAAGTAGCCGCTAAAACAGGTTTAGCCTATGTGACAGCTCATAGGTATCTTGATTTTCTTGCCTCCCGAGGTATGGTAGTGCGCTTGTCCGCTGCCCTTGACGGTCGTCCAGGGCGTCCAAAGACTTTTTATGAGTGGAAGGGAGGACTTAAGACCCCATGACTTTTTGCTGCACCTTTGCTTCTGGCCGCAGAACAATCGATCTTTTCCTGGATAGGCGGGTTACAATAGCAGAAACATCAAAAGAAACGCCATTGCCCAACAGGCCAGAAGACGCCCTCGCTGCCCCCTGTGAGAGTCCATTATTACGTTTTTTGGCCAGGGAAGTTTCAGATATCGTTGTAATTTTGCCTGATGCCACGCGGGCTTGGCAAAATGTGCCCCTCATGGCGCAGGCATTGAGGCGGGAAATTCGAGAAGGCGGCCGTATGTCTGTGAAATGGGTCATTGGCGGGGGACAGCATCGATTGCCCACTGCTAAGGAGATCAAAATGCTTCTTGAAGATATTCCCTTAAGGGGGGATTCAATTCTTTGCCACAATAGCGCGGAAGGGGTTAGAACTAAAGAGATTACATCTCGTGGAACGCCTGTCATCCTTCATAAGGCAGTGGCAAGGGCAGATTTGATTGTCTCCGCGGGCGGTATTGCCTATCACGATCTTGCCGGCTTCAGCGGAGGACGCAAATCCATTCTTCCCGGGGCGTCCGGCAGCGAGGCTATTCAGCATAACCATGCCCTTTCTCTTAAAGGCAGCAATTTTGATCCTGCCGTAGGATGTGGTTATTTAAAAGGAAATCCTGTGGCAGAGGATATGGCCGAATACCAATCCCTTGTTCTTGCTGAAAGAAAAGGATTTCTGCTCAATGTTATCCCTGACGGCAAGGGGAATCCTTATTGCTATACAGCAGGAGATCCTGTAAGGGCGTGGCTTCAGGGTACAGTTTGGGCTCAGGAGCTTCAGACCCTATGGGTTTCAGAGAAGGCTTCGTTAGTAGCAGTATCCTGTGGCGGATACCCCTATGATATTGACCTGTACCAGGCAACAAAGTCCATATCGGCAGTCCTTCATGCCCTTGAACCAAAGGGTGGATTGCTCCTTTTTGCAGAACTTGAGGACGGTGCGGGCCCGGGAAGCTTTGGAGAAGATTTCAGACTCGCTATAGAACAGCCGGAAGCAGCCCTTGGGAAACTGCAAGATGATTTCACTATCCCGGCATATATCGCGACAAAGATGGCAAGCGACTTGAAAAGTCATCCTGCTGCCCTCGTGACTGATCGTACCGATATGGTCTTCCCCGGAAAAATTTTTGCTGATGGCTCCAAAGCTTTACAATGGCTGGAAAAACAGATTCCACCAGGGCCTGTTTTATGTGTGCCTGCAGGAAATTGCGTAACCATAAAAGCAAAAGAGAGAAACACCATATAATGTCTCTCTCTTCTGTTTTTTCTTATATGTCATTCTTTTTGTGATGCTCTTTTATTTAAACCATTTGTTGCGCAGCGTTTCCAGCTCCCCGGATTTTTGCATTTCATCAAGTACGCTGCTTATCGCCTCAGCAAATGCTTTTTCTTCGAGATTCATGGCGAGAGCTTTGCCTGCCCCAGTAATTTCTTGCTCGAAAGCGACGGCTATTTTGCCGTCAAAGTCTTTTTGTTCAAGGAATTTCTTGGCCACAGGAATATCCATAAGAGAAGCATCTGCCCGTCCCAGCATGACTTCTCGTACGCAGTCATCGAATTTTTGGAAGGTCTTGACTTTTGCGCCTTCTACCGTGCGTGAGAAAGTCTCTTGAACAGTGCCAAGCTGAACGGCGATAGTCTTGCTTTTCATGTCATCCAGCGATTTTAACGCTATATTGTCTTTTTTGACAATGAAAGCACTCATCGATACTTCATAGGGAGTAGAGAAAGCGACTCGTTTCGCTCGTTCTGGAGTAGCGCTCATCCCAGCGGCGACTATATCAATCTTCTGGGCCAATAGGGCTGGGATAAGGCTGTCAAAGGGCATGTCGACCCATTCAAGTTCTTTGCCGAGCTTTTCGGCAATGGTTTTCATAAGTTCAATGTCGAAACCCTGAAGGTTGTTTTTTTCGTCACGAAACTCATAAGGTGGATAGGTGCTTTCTGTACCGACGATTATTGTGCCTTTGTTCAGCACGCCAGCGTAGACAGACGAAGAAAGAGCCATAAAAAGGCAAAGAAGCAACAGGAAACCAGTAATTTTTTTCATTTTTAAAGACCTCCGTTCTAAACAGTAGTTTATATAATCGCAAAATTATGTTTCAGAGTTTATAGGGAGTATGGTAGCAGAAAAGCCTTACATGTCAAGAAAATCTGTATTGAGGTGATGGTAATGTTTTGGGAATCTCTTTTAAATGCTCGCGCTCACAGATTGCAACCCTCAGGGATACAGGAAATGATGGTTTATGCTTCCCGCCCTGGTGCGATATCCTTTGCGGCAGGCCAGCCATCTGAAGACCTCTATCCCATAGAAGAGATAACTCATGGCTTCGAAGAGGCCATGAAGGATACCTCGGTTCTTGCTTATCCTTATACAGAAGGGGACTCCATGCTTCGCCAGTGGATTTCGAACTGGATGGTAGAGGAAGGCCTCGCATCTTCAGTTCCTGGATCGGAACGTATTCTCCTCACCACAGGCTCTCAGGAAGGACTAAACATCATCTCCCAGCTTTTCTTGAAGGACGGGGATGTGGTGGTTGTTGAAAACCCTTCCTACCCGGAAGCCATGTTGACCTTCGGAAAAGAAGGGGTTCGGTTTGTCACTGTTTCAATGGATGAAGAAGGGCCTGTCGTTTCTGAGCTTGAAGCAGCTTTAGCGAAAGAAAAAGTAGCTTTTTTCTACACCATCCCTACCTTTCAAAACCCATCGGGGCACAGCACTTCTCTGGCGAGAAAAAAAGAGATATTGTCTCTCTTAAAAAAATACAACGTTGTGTTGGTGGAAGATGAACCTTACAGACAGTTATGGTTTGATGAGAAGCCGGCAAAAACATATTTTAGCTTGGCTAAAGAAGAGCCGGTTCTTTATCTAGGAAGCTTCTCTAAGATTATAGCGCCGGGGCTCCGTTGTGGATGGATGGTTTTGCCCCCCATCATTATGGAAAAGGCAGTACAACTTCGCCTGACCTTTGAGCTGGGAGTATCAGCCCTTTTGCAGAGGATGATCTTCTATGTAGTGTCACGGCGTAATTTTGAAGCTCATCTCAGCCACCTTCGCCATGAGTATAGAGAGCGAAGGGATGCTATGGCAGAAGCCATTTCAAAGCACTTGGCACCCTTGGGCTTTTCTTTTCCCACCCCCAAGGGAGGTTTCTTTTTCTGGGGAAGCCGGGATGGGTTGAATGGCACAGATTTTGCGCGCTTTGCGGCAAAAAATTTTGGTGTAGCCCTTATTCCAGGGGAAATCTTTTTTGCTCTTCCTCAGAAAGGACAGAACTTTGTTCGTTTTTCTTTTGCCAAGGTTGACAGGGAGGAAACGAATAAGGGGATGGAAAGGCTGGCAAAAGCTTTTAGAGAATTCTGTTAAAATAATCAATTCAGACATTATGTTGACGTTCTAAAGGGTGTTCGCTATAATACTACGCAATTATTAATTGAAAAGGCGATGAAGCAGGGTGCGGAATCAGCGCATCGTGATATCAGGGAGGAACGTTCAACAGACTGTAAAACGTTCTTATCGCGGCTGAGAAGCTTAAAACCTGCTGAGCTGGGGCGGAAAGGATCTGTTTCCGGAGTACGTTTCCCGGGTGGCTTCCGTTATAAGGCCAGAGTGGGATATAAAAGTATCCAAGCAGGGTGGTACCGCGAGTTTTAAAGCTCGCCCCTTCGGGGGCGGGCTTTTTTGTATTTAGAGGAGGAAGCAGGATGGGTTCATCGAAACATTTATTTTGGGATGGCTGCGACACAGTCCAGCTGGCGCAAAACTACGGCACACCGCTCTATGTGCTTTCTGAAACAGCAGTACGAGAACGGTGCCGTGAGGTAAAAAAAGATTTTCTTTGCAAGTATCCCAACACAAGAGCAGTTTATGCCAGCAAGGCATTCCTCACCATGGCAATGGTCCGCATTATCGCCAGTGAGGGGCTGGGGCTTGATGTGGTCTCTGGCGGGGAGATCTACACCGCCTATAGAGCGGGATTTCCTATGGAAAAAACAATTTTTCACGGTAATAACAAGACTCTGGAAGAGCTGCAGCTGGCATTGGAAACTGGCGTGGGGAGAATCGTAGCTGATAGCGAATCCGAATTGGACATTATTGAAGATGCGGCCAGACGCAGAGGAAAGAGAGCAACGCTTCTTCTTCGTGTGGCGCCAGGGGTTGATGCTGCGACCCATCAATATATGGCCACAGGGCATACAGCCTCGAAGTTTGGATTTCCTCTTGCCGGTGAATCAATAAGCCGGACGATACAACGCATTAAGGGCTCAGAAAATCTTGTTCTGAAGGGTTTTCACTTTCATGTGGGCTCTCAGCTGCAAAGCAACCGTTCCCATTGTCTAGCTGTAGATGCTTTGATAAAAGAAATGGTTTTGTTTTCCAGCGATCTTGGTTTTGTCACGGAAGAGTTGAATGTGGGGGGGGGCTATGGTGTTCCTGAGCATGAGGGAGAAGAACGCAAGCCGTTGAAATATTTTACCGAGGGTATCATGGAACGAGTGATAGCGGGATGCGAACAAGCTGGTATTCCTGTCCCCGCAATTATTATTGAGCCGGGCAGGTGGATTGTTTCCGAGGCGGGCATTACTCTTTACAAGGTTGGAAGCATCAAGGAAATTCCAGGAGTTATGACCTATGTAAGCGTTGACGGGGGAATGACAGATAATCCAAGGCCTGCCCTTTACGGAGCGAAATATTGGGGAGTTGTCGCAAATAGAGCAGATGAGCTTGCGGGGAAGAAAGTGACAATAGTGGGGAAATGCTGTGAGTCTGGAGACGTGTTGATGAAAGATGTCATGGTTACAGATCAAATAACCCGTGATGATATCCTTGCCGTTTTCAACACGGGCGCCTACAACTTCTCAATGGCAAACAATTATAACCGTTTGCCTAGACCAGCGGTTGTCCTTGTTAGAGAGGGCAACGCCTATGTGATAGTGAACCGTCAAGACTATGAAGACCTTCTTTCAGGGGAAGTGATTCCAGATCACTTGCGATAATTTTTAAGTGATGTTTATCATTTGCAAGGGGAGGTATGGTCATGTATGGAAGACGCAGCGGTAAAAAGATTCTGAACCTGACTATAATGGCGACATTAAGTCTGCTGGTTATGACAGGAATAGCCTGGGCGACTGAAGGAGAGGCCAAACCAGATTTCGGCATTCTCTCTCTGTTGCCGCCGCTCATTGCCATAGGGCTCTGCATCTTTACGAAGGAGGTTATTCCTTCGCTCTTTATTGGAGCATGGTTTGCCGGGACCATGGTAGCAGGGTGGAATCCCATCTTAGGATTTGGAAAGGCAGTAGGGCTGGTGGCAGATAACCTGGGAGATCCCTGGGGGGCACGGATAGTTCTCACAAGCCTTGTCATGGGCGGTCTGGTAGGTATTATGCAGATCGGCGGAGGGATTGAGGCCATAGTCCGTTGGATCACTAAAAAGATTCAGAGCGTCAGAGGTGCAATGCTCGTTACAGAACTGGCAGGTTTCATTATTTTCTTTGAAGACTACGTAAATAGCCTCGTGGTGGGCACGACCATGAGCCCCATAACCGATCGTTACCGCATTTCTAAAGAAAAACTTTCATATATTGTCGACTCTACTTCAGCGCCCATTGCCTGTATTGCCGGTATTTCTTCGTGGGTTGCCTATATGGTGGGACAAATTGGCACTCAGTTCAATGCCCTTGAAATAGGCTATTCACCCTATCTTGCCTATCTGCGGTCTATTCCCTACGTTTTCTATAATATTATTGCCCTGGTGCTTTTAACCTTTGTGATTTTTTCTCAGCGGGATATGGGCCCCATGCTCCATGCGGAACGAAGGGCCAGACAAACGGGCAAGGTGCTGCGAGAAGGAGCGAAACCCCTCATTGTTACAAGCCATGCGAATTTTGAGCCCAGTGAGGAAACGCCGAGACGTGTCATTAACTTTTTAGTTCCTCTCGGATTTATGGTGGGGTTGATCTTCCTTATGCTTGTAGTTACGGGAGGATGGCCTAGTGTTTCTTTAGCCACGGCTATTGGAGAAGGGGATAGCTCTCAGGCTTTGGTGTTGGGGTCTTTCGGTTCGGTATTTCTCACTCTTGTCTTCTTCAGGGCTCAGAAGCTTGCTACTTGGAATCGCCTCTTTGCTGGGTTCATGCAGGGTATGAACTCGATATTCTTCGGCACCCTGATTCTAATCTTTGCCTGGGCCATAGGGGCAGCTATAAAAGAAGTGGGAACCGCACAGTATATTGTCAGGATAGCTGGGAATGTCCTCTCGCCAGCGTGGATTCCCTTGCTTACATTCTTTACAGGGGCAATAATTTCTTTCTGCACAGGAACATCCTATGGAACCATGGGAGTTCTTATGCCCATAGTTATTCCTCTTGTCTATAATGTTACTGCGGTTCATGATGCGGGATTTATCGAAATACTCTTGCCCACCATCGGGGCCGTTTTTGCGGGAGCCGTTTGGGGAGACCATTGC
Organism: Aminobacterium sp. EBM-42; assembly: GCF_001896635.1. Classification (NCBI taxonomy): domain Bacteria; kingdom Thermotogati; phylum Synergistota; class Synergistia; order Synergistales; family Aminobacteriaceae; genus Aminobacterium; species Aminobacterium sp. EBM-42. Next base: position 41,385 of record NZ_MPPC01000028.1, on the reverse strand, counting down.
AGTCCGATATCCGATACGACTATCATGAGCTCCATGTTCAGCGGCGCTGATCACGTAGACCACGTTAATTCGCAGATGCCTTACGCCTTTGTAGCCGCTGCAGGAGCTGTGGCGGGCTATGTTTTTATTGGTTTCGGCCTTCCAGTGCTTTTCTCCCTTATTCTTGGTGCTATTACTACATGCCTCCTCTTTTACTTTGTTTCTCAACCAATAGAAGTGAGAGCCTGATTTTTTACTGACGCTAACGATTGAAAGGTACGGTACAATAATGGCAGGGGTGTTACACTCCTGCCATTATTAATGCAAATACGAGGTGTAGATTATGTTAGAATTTACTAAAATTCAGGGGAATGGCAATGATTTTATTGTTATTGACAACAGGGAGGGGAGCATGACATCCCCCGATCTTTCCAGATTAGCGGCGAGCATCTGTGAACGCCGCCAGTCTGTAGGCGCGGACGGACTGCTCGTCGTAGAAATGTCTGAGCGGGAAAATTTTACAATGCGGCTTTTTAATAATGATGGTTCCGAAGGAGAAATGTGCGGCAATGGAGCTCGTTGTATTGCTCGCTATGCATGGGAAAAGAAAATAGCAGGGGAAAAAATGTCCTTTGAAACCCTGGCGGGACCTATTCACGGGGTGGTGACTGCTCCTTTTGTGGAGCTTGATATGGGCGAAACCAATCTATCTCAGGTTTTTTGGGGACAAAGCCTGAAAGTAGAAGGAGAAACATTCCCTTTCGTTTACCTTGTAGTGGGAGTGCCCCACTGTGTATTGTTTGTTGATAACCTTGAAGACTTTTCCCATGACTCGTTACGGGATATTGGGAGAACTGTTCGATATGATACCCATCGTTTTCCCAAAGGAACAAACGTAAATTTTGTTCAAAGATCAGGGGAAAGGACTCTCAAAGTTGTGACCTACGAGCGGGGGGTGGAAGATTTGACCCTTTCATGCGGTACAGGGTCGACGGCATCTGCCATAGCTGCATCCATAGTTTGGGAAATGGCAGCTCCTATACAAGTACAAAACCCAGGGGGGGATAATTGGGTTACCGTTTCATTTGATGAAACGCGAAGTATCTGCAAAACCTATCTAACAGGGAAGACCGTCATGATTGCAGAGGGGAGGCTTTATGACGAAGCCTTGCCAAAGGATATAGAGTGAATGTTTTGTACTTCTTCGAGGGAGGTGTAATGAATGAAACGAAGCAGAAAAATGACCCTCGCGCTTTTTATAGCTATTGGTATCGTAGGGTTGCTTCTTATTATAGGAAGTATGAATGTAGGTGGAGATATAGTAAGACGGGAGGCTGCCAAAGCTGTTGCCGAGGTGCTTGGGGCTGATCTGACGATCCAGGGTGTGACAGGAAATCCTATACGGGGGTATCGACTCTCTGATATCTCCCTTAAAAAGAAAGAAGACGTATTGCTTTCTGCTGGCGCCCTTGGTGTGAAAGTAAATCTCATGTCGGTTTTTTCTGGGAACCCCCGCCTTTCCCAGGTGACCATCGACGGCATAGAAGCAGATGGTGAAAAACTTGCCAGGGAAATCGCAGCCCTTGATTTGAAAGGAGAGGGAGGCGAGATTCCTGTTGAGGCAGTAACCATTAGGAATGGGAAGGTCCGAACTCCCTGGGGGGAAGCGTCTATTGCGAAAACAGACCTGGTCCTTAAAGCCGATAGTGTAAAAGCTGATCTTGACATTGCGATGAACAATGTCCCCATTAAAGGACCTATCAATCTTAGGAAGGGTAAAGACGATCTCGAGTTGAAAGGTCTGGATCTTAAAGTTGGTGACGGCAGGATTAGCGCTAAAGGAGCGATTCTACCCAGTCTTTCTTTGAAGGGAGAAATGGAGAAGCTGGATGTGGGGCAGGTTGTCCAGTTTTGGCCTCAATTGCCTGTGGACGGCTATAAAGGCCTCTTCTCCAGCACAATTTCTATTGGGGGCCTATGGAATGATCCAGTTCTGGAAGGACGCCTTTCTTTTTCCGGAACTTCTTTAGCGGGCTACCCGGTTCAGGCTATTGACAGCGACTGGAAGTACGGAGCTTTTAGACTGAGCCTTGAAAATTTAAAAGCAAAGGCCCTAGCTCTACCCCTTAGCGGTCGGGCAGCATTCGCTTTTGCTCCGGGAAAAGTCCCATCTATGGATATACTTATGGAGGGAAAGGATGCGTCCCTGGAGGAGCTTAAAGGTACAGTTCCTGCTTTGGCTTCAGTAAAAGGAAGGGTCGATTCTTTTTCAGTAGCGGTGAAAGGAACTCTTGCCACCCTTTCTGGGAATATAGATTTGAAAGCCGATCAGGTCGAGGCTTATGGTCAGCAGCTCAAAAACACAGTCGCTCATGTGGTCTTTAAGGGAAGTGGCGCCACCATACAGGGGAGTTCATCTCTTGAAGGCGGCTCTCTCGCCCTCAGCGGTTCTGTCGACCAGTTGCAGCGGGCCCCTCGCCTTAACGTTCTTCTCAAAGCGCGGAGCATTGATGTGGGGAAAATTATAGCCTCTTTGCCCAAGCCGCCGAAGATTACCCCTAAAGGTTCTGTCAGCGCTGATATAGGAGTGAAGGGATCTATGGCCGATCCGCGTGTTGACGGAACCGTTTGGTCAGATCGTATGGCCTATGGAGAAGAGGCTCTTAACGATCTTAATACAGCCTTTGTCTTCCACAAAGACAGGGTTACCCTATCTTCTGCCCGGGGTAGATGGAGAAATATCCCTATTACAGGGAGAGGAACCATAGCAGGTGTATCGAAGGCTGCCCCCTCATTAGATCTTTCTTTCCAGGCGGCGGGTGTGAACCCTGAAAATTTTGAATCCTTCTTTCCTGATCTTAAGAGCTATGAATTGCGCGGCAGCATTACTGCAGTTGCACAGGTAGAAGGCACTACAGCTGCTCCTGAGATAAAGCTCTCCATTCAATCTCCTCGCCTGAACTTTATGGAGCAGGGCCATGTGGCAAACCTCTCGCTGAGCACCGACCTTGCTCTTAAGGAAGGTGTGCCCAAAGAAGTGAACCTTGCCCTGAAAGCCGCAACTGCTGGATTCGCCGGTGTTGGGGCGGAGAATCTAACGGCGCGTATCGATGCCACAAAGGATGTTGTGACCCTTTCCCAGGCGAGGGCAAGCCTTGGAAAAGGCGAGATTGCTGGAACTGGAACGGTGAAGCTTCATCCCGAGGCTTCAGCAGATCTCGATCTTTCCTTTGAAATGAAAGAGGGAGACCTTGCCGCCATTGCCAAAGCAGGAAAATTGCCCTATAGCCTTGGTGGTTCCCTTAGCGGGAAAGTTTCAGTAAAGGGTAAATCTGACAATCCCTCAATTGCAGCAGACTTTTCTTCTCCTAAGGCAGTATTTTCAGGATTCACCTTCTCAAATCTAAGTGGAGCTTTGGAAGGGAATATGGAGAGGATGGCTCTGAAGAAATTCACAGCATCAGCTGGCGGAGGGACTATTACAACATCAGGTTCCTTCAACCTGAAAAAAGAAGCCCCAGAAGCAATCTTATCTCTGACGGGGAAAGGGCTTGATGTTGCTTCTCTGACAGCGGGGCTTCCTGAAGCGGCTAAATTTAAGCCATCGGGAGCTTTTGATGTTAACTTCGATGGAACTATCGCAGGATCAGCTAGTGAGGGGAAGGGCGCCGTAACAGCTTCATCTCTTTCTATCGCTGGTCTTAAGATGACAAACATTTCCTATCCCTTTACCTTACAGGGAATGAATCTCTCTATTGCCAATGCTCATGCCAGCTTCTACGGAGGGACTGTGGCGGGGAAAGGGGACATGAACCTTGCCAAAGGAGCCTTTAGCCAGAATATTACTGTAGAGAACGTGGATATTGATCCTTTGCTTCAGGATGCTGCAGGAGGGCTTGAGGGGCACATCGTGGGCAAGGCAAAAGGCAATCTCTCCCTTACAGGCACTATGACGAAGGGGCTTGCCTTTAGTGGCAAGGGGGAGTTGCATGTGGGTGAAGGGGCTGTAACAGATTTCAAGGCAGTTAAAACAGCGGCATCTCTTTATGGACAGTCTTCCATTCGTTTTGCATCTGTGGAGGCTCCCTTTAGACTTGAAACAAAGCGAGTTATTCTAGAAAATGGGAAGGCTACTGCATTTCCGGAAGATTCCCTGTACAAAATCCTTAAGGCCTCTGGCCCGATAGGATTCGATACTACATTGGCCCTTCAGTGTCAGGGCAATGTCAATATCCAGGTATTGAATGCCCTCTTCGGGGGAGTGGCTGGAGCCCTTGGGGCAGGAACTGCCACATCCCTTGAAGACATCCTTAAAGGGGCCCTTACCGGGGCAAAATCCGGCCTGGAAAAGGCTGATTTCAGGGATGTGTCTTTCAACTTGGGTGGAACCATTGAGAAGCCGTCTGTTTCCAATGTTAAAATAGCACCGGCACCTCAGGCCATACAACAGACAACTCCTTCAGGCACTGCGCCGACAGCGGTGGAAGAAGCGACGGCTCCTCCCAAGGAAGCGACAGGTGAAACTCAGAAAAAGCCTGAAAACTTACTGGAAGGCGTTATTCAAGAAGGCCTGAAAAATATATTGAAAAAAGAATAAGAAATGATCTTGAATATATAGCATGACAAGAGACGGTAGAATTTTCTACCGTCTCTTGTTTTCAAGGGTTCTATGGTAGAGATCCTGATAGTGTTGTGAAGAAACTTTCCAGGAGAAATCCTTGGACATTCCACGTTTTATGATGCCATCCCAACGAAAAGGGTCACGATAGGCGTTGAGGGCCCTTCGCACTCCTTTCAAAAGAGCTTCTGTAGTATAGGGTATAAAGGTAAAGCCATAACCATCAGGGTGGTCATCAGCATCTCGTACGGTATCAGCCAGTCCTCCTGTTTCTCTTACAACAGGTACCGTCCCGTATTGGAGAGCGATGAGCTGTGTTAAGCCGCAGGGTTCAAAAAGGGATGGCATAATGAGCATATCTGATCCTGCATAGGCAAGATGGGAAAACTCTTCATGGAACCCATGTTTAAAGGCAAAATTGTCTGGGTGGCGATCTGCTGCTTCGTAAAGAGCTGATGTAAAAATTGGATTGCCACTTCCAATGAAGAGGCAGCGGACCCCTATTTCCCGCAAAGCATCAAGGGCTGGCAGCAGAATATCGTAACCCTTCTGCATAGTCAGTCGGCTTATGGAAAGAAAAATGGGAGCCATGTTATCTTTCCATCCTAAATGTTGTAGAAGCACGGAGCGGCAGTGTTTCTTCCCTTCTAAGTTCTCTGCTGAAAAGGGAAAGGGAATATAAGGATCGTGGACGGGAGACCAGCCTGGGTCAAGGCCGTTCAGAACGCAGTGAAGCTTGCTTTTTTCCTTTCGGAGAACGCCATCAAGACCATACCCCATCTCCGGGGTCAGTATTTCTTTCCCATATCTGGAACTAACGGTTGTGATACAGTTTGACGTTATAAGAGCCCCTTTTAGAAGATTTACATGGCCGTAAAATTCCAGCCCGTCGATAGTAAAGGACCGCGTGTCGATGCCCCACTCATCAAGAACATGAAAAGGAAAGATGCCCTGATGAGCTACATTGTGGATTGTAAAAAACGTCATTGGGCGAGGATTTTTATCCCTATAGAATCTATGCCACTTCAGACTGATTGGGACCAGTGCGGAAGGCCAGTCGTGACAATGAATAATATCTGGGGCCCATCGGTTCTTTTGCTCCAGGTCCAGGGCTGAAAGAGAAAAAAATGCGAAGGGCAGAGCGCTTTCACCTGTGAGTTCTTCTGGGTATATGGGCAGGTTCTCGAAGAGATCACTGTTTTCTAAAATATAGATAGGAACATCATCAATAATTGTCTTCCATATCTTGCTGCTCATAACGTGCCATTGGAGGGAAATATGCAAAAGAGGAGGAAGACGAACCAGATTTCCTCCCAGTTCATTCGCCTTATCAAGAACTCCAGGCCAGGCTGGAGTTACGATCCTGGCATCGATACCAAGCTTGCGGAGGGCTTTGGGCAAAGAACCGGCTACATCTCCCAGGCCTCCGACTTTAGATAGGGGAGCTACTTCACTGGCAACATGCAACACTTTCATGTGGAAGACACCTCCTTCATCCTATGGAAGATGGTTATATCCCACGAAATTTGACTCCATAAGCCTTTTCGCAATATTCTGCTACAACTCGATGAGTATGAAAGTAACTTCCATTCATAGCAATGGCGTTTTTCATCATAGTATGCCAGTGTCCCTTGTCGTTGTAGTAGGCGGGGATTATTTTTTTCTCAAGTTTTTCGTAAAGGTCAAGGGCATCTTTTGATTCATCGTAGGAATGAAGATCGGTATCGCTGGGAGTGGGGCCGATAGCCCACCCTGTTACATCTTCAATCCATCCTTCAATCCACCAACCATCAAGCACAGAAAAATTCATTACGCCATTGATAGTGCATTTCATTCCGCTCGTTCCCGACGCTTCTCGCGGCCTGAGAGGGGTGTTAAGCCAGACATCTACCCCTTGGGTAATAAGCCGGCCAAGTTCCATGGTCTGGTTTTCTAGGTATACCATGGGTATAGAGTCTTTGATTTTATCTGATGTATTAATGATTTTTTGAATGAGGGCTTTCCCACCATCATCTTTAGGATGGGCTTTTCCTGAAAACACAAGTTGTATTTTGCCCCCTCCAATTTCTATAAGTTTCTTAAGATTCGAGAAAATAAGGTCCGCTCGTTTGTAAGTAGCTGCCCGTCTGGCAAAACCTATGGTCAGGACATCAGATTGCAGCGGAACTCCCGTTTCTTCCAGAATGTAGGCAAAGAGTCTCATCTTTGAGGCCTGATGTACAGCCCATAGATCTTCAGAGGGGAGGGAGAGAGCCTGAATAAGACGAGCTGGATCATTTTCCCAGCCGGGGATATGCCGGGATAGAAGTTTTCTCATCCCTGGGCTGACCCATGTGGTAGGGTGAATTCCATTAGTGACGCTTTGAATAGTAGGCGCGCTGAAAAGTTTACGGCTCACTTCGGCATGTTTTTTAGAAACACCATTTACAAAGCGGCTGTATCGAAGTCCAAGTTCAGTCATGGAAACCCCTTCAGAAGGAATCATTCGTTTCAGTGTTGCCAAAGCATCGGAGGACATGATCTTTTCTATGAGGTCGTATTTAAAAAAATCGTGCCCAGCTGCGACAGGAGTATGGGTGGTAAACACCACATGTTCTCTCACTTTTTCAGGATCGTAGTACCCCATCTCCCTCATTAGCTCCAGCGTAAGAAAACCAGCATGGCCTTCGTTGAGATGAAAAGTTTCAATATTGTTATATCCCAGGTCTCTGAGCATTCGAAGGCCTCCAACTCCAAGGACAATTTCCTGGCAAAGGCGATAGAGGTTATCCCCTCCGTAGAGATACCAGGAGAGCTGACGATCTTCGGGGTGGTTGGACTCTATGTCTGTGTCTAGAAAGTAAATGGGAATGGAATATCCTGAAAGACCTGAAAGTTCATAGACCCATGTCCGTATATGCACATCCCTGTTTTTGATAGCGACAGAAACTTTGTTGGGAAGAAGGGTGAGTTCCTGTTCTGGTTGCCATAGGGCAGGTTTCTCTATTTGCCACTTTTCTTTGTTAAACTCCTGTTCAAAATACCCCTTTCTATAGAGGAGAGTGGTTCCGATCATGGGAACACCCAGATCAGCAGCGCTTTTAAGGATATCACCTGCCAGAATCCCCAGCCCCCCTGCATATGTGGGTATGGAAGTTTTAATGCCCACTTCCATAGAAAAATAAGCAACGGTACGAAAAGAGGGATCTTGTTCTAGAAGGTCTTGAAGTGACCTCCCTAAGCTGCTCTGGGGGTGAAATAGCATGGTAAATCACCTTCTTCCTTCATAATCTTCCATAAGTTTTCATAAGAGAATGAAGAGATGAAGCAAGATCTTCAGTAAGCGCCTTTTCTTCAGCCATCCATTGCCAGTTCCCTTCTAATGTGGAAGGTTTGTTGATCCGCCCCTCGCCTCCAATGTTGAGATAGTCCTGAAGAGGTATTACGGCTCGTTCTGCCACTGACATAAGGGCCATTCTGGTCAGGACGGTCGCGGCATTATCTCGGGTAAAAGGCATGTTCATATAGCGGCTTACCCTTTCCTTATCCTGGGGAGACCCTTCATCGTCGAACCATCCCCGTACAGTGTTGTTATCATGGGTTCCAGTATAAACAATGTTGCGAGGCTCGTGGTTATGTAAAATGTAAGGATTGCGGGGCATTGATTCATCAAAGGCGAAAAGTAGAACGAGCATGCCGGGAAGATCGTATTTCTTCATGGCGCGGGTTATATCTGGCGTAATAATACCAAGATTCTCTGCGAGAAAAGGCATTGAAGGAAAGTTTTTTTCAAGGGCTGAGAAAAAGGAATCGCCAGGGCCTTCCTCCCATCTTCCATAAATAGCGGTCTTTTCTGTATAAGGAATTGCCCAATACTCCAGAAAACCTCGAAAATGATCAAGACGTGTCATGTCATATAATTGCAGGGAGTGAGCGATCCTTTTGAGCCACCAGTGAAATTCCATTCCTTTGGCATAATCCCATCGGTAGAGGGGGTTTCCCCACCGTTGTCCGGTAGAACTAAAATAATCAGGGGGGACGCCCGCAACAGCCTTGGGTGTCAGATCTCTGTCTAGTTGAAACATTTCAGGGTGACTCCACACATCAGCACTTTCATAGCTGACATAAATGGGAAGGTCGCCGATGAGCTGTATTCCACGATCCAGGCTATGTTTCCGCAACCGCTGAATCTGAGTAAAGGCTTCATATTGAATAAAGACGGTAAAGAGAATATGATCTTTTTCTTCTGTTCTAACAGTGTCAAGAGCGACTTTATCCCTAATCTTAAGGGATGAGGGCCACGTGTTCCACCTATCGTCACCCATGCGGCAGCTTATAGCTGAAAAAAGAGAAAAATCATCAAGCCACCATGACTGTCCTTCCCAAAAACGATAGAGAGGGTCTGTATTTGTTCTACTCATAAAACGTTGAAAGGCCTTTTTTAGAAGGGGCATCTTGATTTTTTTAGCGGCAGAATAATCAACTCTCCCAGAAGAAACTCTGTTAAGGGAGGAGATTTCCTTGTTGCTTATGAGTTCTTCTTCTGCTAAATCTTCAATGCTGATGAGAAGGGGGGAGCATGCGAAGGCAGAAATGCTGTCATAAGGCGAGTTTCCGAGAATTTCTTTAGTACACGTCAATGGAAGCATTTGCCAACAGTTTTGTCCGGCAGCTGCAAGCCAGTCAACAAAATTTCTGGCCCTTGCTCCAATGTCACCAATAGCCCATGGGGAAGGAAGAGAAAAAACCGGCAGTAAAATTCCGCTTTGTCTGATCATCTCTTCCCCTCCTTTTTTATTTTCTGGTATGGACATTCTACACCACAGAAGGTCGAGATTGTTATAATTGAAGAAATTATTTCTATTCACCTTGCAAGGGAGGCGTGTTATGAAGAACTTTAAAGTTTGTCCGTCTCTTTTTTCAGACCTTGACACGTACCTCTTTAAAGAAGGAACCCATCTCAAATTGTACGAAAAAATGGGTGCTCACCCGTTATGCAGTGGCGAAACACAAGGGGTTTACTTTGCTCTCTGGGCTCCTAACGCATCCCAGGTTTCTGTTATCGGTGATTTTAATCTGTGGAATCCTGAGGCAGCCCCGTTGTCTTGCCGGCCTGATGAAAGCGGTATTTGGGAAGGATTTGTTTCGTCCGCTTTTATAGGGGACCGTTATAAATACCGTGTTGTTTCAAAGAGAGGGGAAGCTTTTGATAAAGGAGATCCCTTTGCTTTCGCCTGGGAGGAACTTCCAGGCACGGCATCTATTATTGCATCCCTTCATTATCAATGGAACGATCATTTATGGGCAGAAAAAAGGAAGAAGACGAATTGGTTTTCTTACCCTCTTTCTATATACGAAGTTCATTTAGGTTCCTGGATGAGAAAAGAAGGAAAGTTCCTTTCCTATCGGGAAATAGCAGAACAGTTGACCTGTTATGTGAAAAAAATGGGATTTACGGCCGTAGAGATTATGCCTCTGATGGAGCACCCTTTTTATGGCTCCTGGGGGTATCAGATAACAGGTTTTTTTGCTCCTACAAGCCGTTACGGTTCTCCTCAGGATCTCATGTTCCTTATCGACACTCTTCATCAGGCCGATATCGCTGTTTTTCTTGATTGGGTGCCCTCCCATTTCCCCTCAGATGAGCATGGTCTTGCTTATTTAGATGGAACGGCTTTATTCGAACATGCTGATCTGCGCCAGAAGATACATCCTGAATGGCGAAGCTATATCTTCAATTATGGTCGTACGGAAGTCCGTGAGTTTCTCATCAATAGCGCCCTTTTCTGGCTTGACTACTATCATGTGGATGGCCTTCGCTTTGATGGTGTGGCCTCTATGCTCTACCTTGATTATGCAAGAAAAGAGGGGGAGTGGGTACCCAACAGGTACGGAGGCCGTGAAAACATAGAGGCCGTGTCTTTTCTCAGGCGCCTCAACGAAGCGGCACATCTCTGTTTCCCCCATATCGTTACAATAGCGGAGGAATCCTCTGCATGGCCGCTTGTTACCCGCCCCTCCTACGTGGGCGGACTGGGATTTGGGATGAAGTGGAATATGGGCTGGATGCACGATATATTGAAATACATGGAACTTGATCCATTGTACCGTCAGTATCATCATAACGATCTTACTTTTAGTCTTATGTACGCTTTTTCTGAGAACTATGTCTTGCCTTTTTCTCATGACGAGGTGGTGTATGGGAAAAGATCATTGCTTGAGAAAATGCCAGGGACTCTATGGCAGAAATTTGCACAGCTTCGTTTGCTTCTAGGCTTTATGTACGCCCATCCAGGAAAAAAACTCTTGTTTATGGGAAGTGACATTGCTCAGAGGGCGGAATGGAATCACGAGGAGTCTCTTCACTGGAATCTTCTTAAAGACCCTTTTCATAGTGGAATGCAGCTGTGGGTCCGGGATATAAATAGAGTATATTTCGAGGAGAAGGCTCTTCATGAAAAAGATTTTTCATCAGAAGGGTTTCAATGGATTGATTGCTCAGACAGTAAAGCAAGTGTTTTGGGTTTTATTCGAAGAGATGGAGAAGAGGGGAAGGTGCTGGCTATTTTCAACTTTACCCCTGTAGTTCGCCACAACTACCTTGTCGGTGTTCCTGAAGCGGGCTATTGGCGCGAATTGCTTAATAGTGACGGAGAAATATATGGAGGAATGGGAGAAGGGAATATGGGAGGGAAAGAAGCGATGGAGGAACCTTTGCAGCGTCAGCCCTGCTGTCTGTCGTTGACCCTTCCGTCTTTTGGCGCCCTTTTTTTCAGAAAAGAGGGATAGGACAATGAAATACGTTTGTGTGCACGGTCATTTTTATCAGCCGCCAAGGGAAAATCCGTGGCTTGGAGATGTGGAGCTTCAGGAATCAGCAGCTCCCTGGCATGATTGGAATGAACGGATTACAGCGGAGTGCTATGCTCCAAATATGGCGGCGAGAATTCTTGGCGAAGATGGAAAGATTGTCAAAATCATCTCGAATTATGAGCGAATGAGCTTTAATGTAGGGCCAACACTTTTGCAGTGGATGGAAAGGCACGCTCCTGAAACATATGATGGATTGCTTGAAGCCGACCATCGGGGGAAGGAACGATTTTCAAATCACGGACCGGCTTTGGCCCAAGTCTACAACCATATGATTATGCCCCTGGCATCGAAGAGGGATAAAATTACCCAGGTCCTTTGGGGACTTCAGGATTTTTCCAGCCGTTTTGGCAGATTCCCTGAAGGGATGTGGCTCCCAGAAACCGCAGTGGATATAGAAACGTTAGAAGTGCTGGCTTCAGAAGGTCTTCGCTTCACCATATTGGCCCCCCACCAGGCGAAAGCATGGAAAATGATCAGCGAGTCCTGGTGGCATGAAACGGACCAGAGGCCTATGGAGACGTGTTATCCTTATCTTTGCAACCTCCCTTCAGGGCGAAGTTTGGCAATCTTTTTCTACGATGACCTTTTGGCCAAGGACATAGCTTTTGGCCCTCTCCTGAAGAACGGAGCCCTTTTGGCTCAGCGGCTGCTTTTGTCCATAGAGAAAAACAGTGAAGAAAACCCTCTCGCCCATGTCGCAACAGATGGAGAAACCTTTGGACATCACCATAAATATGGCGATATGGCTTTAGCCTGGTGTCTTGATCATATAGAACACGGGGAGAATGCAAGGCTTACAGTCTACGGAGAATACCTTGAAAAATTTCCGCCCCGACGGGAAGTGCGGATTCGGCAAAACACGTCGTGGAGTTGCGTCCACGGCGTTAAGCGATGGTATGAGGATTGCGGCTGCCATAGCGGTCTCCATCCCGGCTGGAATCAAAAATGGCGTCAGCCTTTGCGGGCTGCCCTGGACTGGCTGCGAGAAAAGATTGATGGTTTTTATGAAAAGGAAGGGGCTTTCCTTTTTTCTGATCCCTGGAAAACAAGGGATCTTTACGTACAGTGCTTTTTCTATGATTCCACGACGGGACGCCATGAGTTTCTTAGGTCATCTTCTCTCCGGAATTTGTCCACTGAAGAAAAAGTGAGGGCTTTGAAGCTCCTTGAGATGGAGAGAAGCGCCATGTTTATGTATACTAGCTGTGGCTGGTTCTTCGATGAGATATCCGGGCTGGAGGCCCTTCAAATTCTTTTATATGCGTACCATGCCTTGACCAGTCTGGAAGAATTGTCAGGAGAAAAAATCAAAGACGATTTTATTGACCTCCTTGAAAGGGCACCGAGCAACATCGAGGAATTCAAAAACGGGGGCAGGATCTTTGATTTTTTCGTGGCCCCTTCCCATGTTGACTTTTTGAGGGTTGGAGGCCATTATGCTGTACAGGCTCTTTTTCAGGAAAAGGTGACAGAGAGTGAATCTTTTTCCCTTTGCAACTACCGGATAAAACCTGAACGATCGTTATTTCTTGAAGAAGGCAGAGAAAACCTTGTTATGGGAGAAGCCTCTCTTTCTCATGTTTTGACAGGGGAAGATAAGCGCGTTTTCTTTTCCGCCTGTCATAGAGGGGGCCACAAAGTTCTCTGCGGAGTGAGGGCTGCTTCTGACCAGGAAGAGATATCAACATTGGAACGGTCTATTCAAACTCATTTTCCTCAAAAGATCGAAAGTGTTTTCGTAGAACTCTTTGGCCATAGGACCTATTCTCTTCGCCACCTTTTTAAAGACGGACAACGTCAGATCATGCATTTTGTCATGGAGAGAGATGTGGCCCGCATTGAAAATTACCTGAAAAGCGTTGTGCGTGATTACGACGACCTCCTTACCTTTATGGGTCTTATCCGCATGCCGCTGCCCGAAGCATTATCAGGGGCGGCGGAAGTTGTCCTGAACGGGGATTTGCGAAGAATCATCTGGGAAGCCGAACCAGATCTGGAGCAGGTAGAAAAACGTCTTGACCAGGCTTTTGCCTGGCAGGTAGAGATCAATATAGGTGAGCTTCAGCACCATCTCCGCGGCAGGATAGAGAAAGAAATGGCTTTTCTATCAGAGCAGGCTGAGAGGAATTTGCAACAAGGATACCTGGTACGAATCGAGAAGATGCTGGGATTCGTACGGCGTCATCATTGGGATGTAAACCTCTGGAAGGCTCAGAATATCTATGCTTCAATCTCTGACCCCAACATACTTGAACACCCTGTTTTCAAACATATAGGCAACCTCCTCAATATGAGGCTTGGGTTGCATAAGTAAGTTAGATAGCACGAGTATTGGAAGGTGAATAATGATGGTGAGGAGAGAGCGTTTGAAGTTATGTAAACGTGTTGTTATAAAGGTAGGGACAAGCACTGTTACCCACTCCACAGGAAAACTGAATCTGCTTCGTATGGAGACCCTGGCGCGGGAGATTGCGGATCTGCAAAGCAGCGGTCGTGAAGTGTGTCTCATCAGCTCAGGGGCCGTTGGAGCTGGTGTTGGCAAAATTAATTTTCCTGACAGGCCCAAGACCCTCCCGGAAAAGCAGGCTCTCGCCGCCATTGGACAGGGCCGGCTTGTCCACATGTATGAAAAGTTCTTTTCAGAATATGGGAAGACTGTTGCTCAGGTCTTGCTGACCAGGGATGTTTTTTCAAATCGCCTTCGGTATCTTCATGCCCGTCATACGTTGTCGACCCTTTTTGATTTTGGGGTCATTCCTATAATCAACGAGAATGATACAGTGGCAGTCGATGAAATAAAGTTTGGAGATAACGATACACTTTCAGCAATGCTTGCCTGTCTTATCGATGCGGATCTTTTGATCATCCTCTCTGATATTGACGGTCTTTTTAGTGACGATCCTAGAATTAATCCTGAAGCAAGACTTCTCCCTTTGGTGGAAGAAGTGTCTAAGGATCTCCTCGCCCGCTCACGCACCAAGGGGAGCAAACTCTCCAGCGGTGGGATGTTCACAAAACTTGCAGCAGCACGTATCGTTATGACTTCTGGTATTCCTATGATCATTGCCAACAACAAGGAGCCCAATATTTTACGTCGTCTTCTTGATGGTGAAGAGCTTGGGACACTCTTTGTCCCCTCTGGGTCGCCCGTTCAGGCAAGAAAACAGTGGATTGCCTTTGGCAGCTCTCCTCACGGCCGAATTGTCATCGATGATGGGGCGGCAGAGGCTATTCGAAAAAGGGGCAAAAGCCTTCTGCCGTCAGGTATCGTGAAGGTGGAGGGAAAGTTCTCCCGTGGCGAGGTTGTTTCAATTGTGGATCAAGACGAGGTTGAGATAGCTCGTGGAATGGTGAATTTTTCTTCAGACGAGATAGGGATCATTGCCGGCCATCATACTGATGAAATAGAAAAGCTTTTGGGAAGTACTGACTATGATGAAGTTGTCCATCGTAATAATTTAGCCCTGGTATAGAGGAGGAATAGAAGGAATGAACATAAAAGAAAAAGTGCGGCAGATGGGTATCCAGGCCAAAAAAGCATCTCGTTTTTTGGCTGTAGCTTCTTCAGAGCAGAAAAACAAGGCCCTTTATGCCATGGCCAGAGCTCTTCGTGATCACTGCAAAGAAATATTGGAAGCTAATGAAAAAGATCTGGAAGAGGGGCGTCAGGCTGGGCTATCCTATGCCCTTCTTGAACGTCTCACCCTTAATGAAAAACGAGTTGAGGCTATGGCTGTCGGTCTTGAGGAAATAGCGGCCTTCCGCGACCCAGTGGGAGAAGTGTTGGGAATGTGGTCAGGACAGGGTGGAATTCGTATAGGTCGTGTCAGGGTTCCCCTTGGTGTTATTGGCATCATTTACGAATCCCGCCCCAATGTTACCGCAGATGCTGCCGGTCTTTGCCTTAAGGCAGGGAACAGTGTTATCCTTCGCGGAGGAAAAGAGGCCCTCCACTCGAACAGAGTCATTGCCCAAGTGATCTCCGAAGGCGCGACAGGAGCAGGTGTTCCGGAAGGGGCAATCAATATTATCGATAACCCTGACAGGGAAGCAACAATGGCCCTGATGAAAATGAATGACTATCTCGATGTTCTCATTCCAAGAGGGGGCAAAGGTCTTAAAAAAGCTGTTCAGGAAAATGCGACAGTTCCCTTTATTATGACGGGCATGGGGAATTGCCATATTTTCGTAGACGAAACAGCCGATATGGAAAAGGCTGTTCCTATTATTCTGAATGCTAAAACCCAGCGTCCATCCACCTGTAATTCAGTGGAAACCCTGTTGGTCCACTCCAACATAGCCTCTCAATTCATTCCTCAGGCAATGGCGGCTCTTCACGAAAAAGGAGTGGAGATACGAGGGGATAAAACTGTGTGTGCCCTTGATGCTCAAGCCCTTCCAGCTACAGATGAAGACTGGGCTACAGAATACAGCGATCTTATTTTGGCTGTTAAAATAGCGGAGAGCCTCGATGAAGCTATAAATCATATAGCTGCCTACAGCACTGGTCATAGTGACGCCATCCTAACAGAGAGCTACAGCAATGCTCAGAAATTTCTCAACGGGGTGGATTCCGCGGCAGTCTACGTGAATGCGTCAACTCGTTTTACTGACGGTGGAGTCTTTGGGTTTGGTGCGGAAATCGGCATTAGCACACAAAAACTTCATGCCAGAGGCCCAATGGGCGTTGAGCAGCTGACGTCAACTAAATTTATTATTTATGGAAACGGACAGATCAGGGAATAATTAAAAATTACGAAGAATGGCGGCATTATGATTATGGCAACTAGAACTGGGCATATTCCTCCTGTTGCGAAAAAGCCTTTTATGGCCCTGCCCAGCTCTGGCCGCGTTGGTTTCTTTATTAATGAACAAAGAAACTCCCGAGAATCGCTGCAATAACAAGAGCCGGGAGCATGTTGGTCACTTTAAAGCGCTTGATCTCAAGAAGTGAAAGACCTAGGGCAATAAGCATAAGCCCTCCCGCCGCCGATATTTCGTTAATAACGCTTTCGGACAGAATTGGCTGTAGAGAGCTGGCAAGAAGAGTAAGTCCTCCCTGGTAAAAAAGAACGGAAAAGGCGGAAAGCAATACTCCTCCCCCAAGGGAAGTGGCGAGGGCAAGGGAAGATACGCCGTCGAGCAGAGATTTGGTTATGAGGAGGTTGGGGTAAAGCCCCAACCCCTCTTCTATTGCTCCGAGTATGGCCATTGAGCCTATGCAGAAGAGGAGAGTGGAAGTAAGAAATCCTTCAGCGAAGCTCTGACCGCTCGTCTTGAATCTCTGGCTCACCTTTTCTGAGAAGCGGCTAAAACGGCCATCGAGGTCAAGGGCTTCCCCGATCATTCCTCCCCCAACCATGCTAAAAACGAGAATGAGAAAATTTGCGGTTTTCTGTGCCATGAGAAATCCAAGAAAAAGAGTGAATAGGCCAAGGACCTGAAAAGCCATATTTATATAGCGTTGAGGAAGCCTGGACCTGAATAAAAGTCCTAGGGTACTTCCAACGATGACAGCCAGACAGTTGACAATACTTCCAGATGCAGGAATGTTACCAATAAAAAAATTCACAGAGATTCCCCCTCGTTGAAAAGTTGAAAATAGCTTATGTTTAATCTTCTAATCTCTCTCTTCCCGAAAGAAGGGTTGTCCGAGGGAGGCTGGAGCTCCAAAAAGAATTCCTTTTCCCTGGCTTACAGAGATAAAAAAGAGAACTAGAATCGTCATTATATAGGGCAACATCATGAGAAGAGGAGTCGGGATGCTTGTGCCAGCGGCTTGCAGACGAAGCTGAAAAGCTTCTACTCCTCCAAAAAGGTAAGCTCCGAAGGCTGCACGGAAGGGGTTCCAGATGGCAAAAATAACAAGGGCTACAGAAATCCAGCCTCGGCCCGCTGTCATGAGCTCCGCCCACATTTTTGTATAGGCAATGGACATGTATGCCCCTCCAACAGCAACAATCCCTCCGCCAATGAGGGTATATATATAACGGGTGCGGTCTACGTTTATCCCCATGGCATCCGCTGCCCGGGGATTGTCCCCTACAGCTCTGAGATACAGCCCGTTTCGAGTTCGCGAGAAGAACATATAAAGCAGAAGTACGAGCACAAAAGATACATAAATAAGGGCGTCGTTATTAAAAAGAACAGGCCCTATGACAGGTATATCCGAGAGTATCGGCAGGGGGATTTTGTCAAGCCCCTTAATGGTAAAGCCAATATAAGACCGCCCCAGGAGGGAACTGGCCCCTGTCCCGAACATTGTTAGGGCGAGACCGCTTACCACCTGGTTGCCTTTTAATGTAATGGTTATAAAGGCATGGATCGCGGCCATTAGGCCCCCGATAAGAAAAGCGGCAATGACACCGATCCAGGGGTTGCCAGTTTTATAGGTGGCGGCAAAACCAGTATAGGCTCCCACAAGCATGATCCCTTCAAGTCCCAGATTTAGAATACCAGCTTTTTCTGTAATGATCTCTCCAAGGGTTGCGTAGAGGATGGGAGTGCCACTTCGTACGGCTGCTGCAAGGATAGGTATGAGCATTTCCATGTCAGTTGTCCCCTCTCCAGATAATTCGAATTCGGTATCGTCTAAAGAACTCTCCGCCTAACACAAAAAAGAGGAGCAGCCCCTGGAGTACTAAAATGCTTGAAAGGGGGAGGCGCATTACAATTTGCAGCGTATCTCCGCCCACAAACAAAGCTCCAATAAGAAAAGCGACAAAGAGAACAGTAAGGGGATTAAGGCGCGCCAGCCAGGCTACAATAATGGCGGTATAACCGTATCCAGCAGAGCTGCCATGCTGAAGGCGTCCCTGGAGTCCCGCTATTTCGCACATGCCGGCAAGACCGGCTATTGCCCCGGAAACAAACATGACCATTACTGCGTTGCGCAAGTAGTTCATTCCCGCAAAAGTTGCGGCCTTGGGATTTTCCCCGATGACTCGGATCTCATAGCCCCACCGTGTCCATTTAAGAAGGGCCCAGAAGAAGAAGGCTAGAAAAATTGCCAAAAAAAGCCCTGTGTGAATGCGGGTGTCGCCAAGAAGAGGAAGGCGGGCTGCATTGGGAAAGGGGGCTGTCATGGGGAAGCCCAGGCTTGCCGGATCCCTCCACGGACCATAGACGAAGTAATCGACCATATTGAGAACGATATAGTTCAGCATAAGAGTCGTGATGATCTCGTTTACATTCCACCTGGCCTTGAGATATCCGGCGAAGGCGGCCCATATTCCGCCAGCAGTGGCTGCCGCGGCAAACATGATCCAGAACATTATGAAAGGCTGGTCAACAAAAAAATAGCGTACAGCGGCCGCTGTTGCCAGAGCACCCATGAGTATTTGGCCTTCTGCGCCAATGTTCCATATTAGCATTTTGAAAGAAAGGGTTACTGCAATGCCAGCCATGGCCAGGGGGATTGCTTTGACAATTGTTTCGGTGAGGCCGTAAGTATCCCCGAAAGAGGCTTTAAACATAGATGTGTATGTCTGAAGAGGTGAAACCCCCATAAAGTATAAAAAGACAGCACCTGTAACAAGGGCCAGTATAATGGCAAAAAGAGGAATAGCCACGGTAAACCAGGCTGGTGTGATAAGACGCCTCTCCACTTTTAAGTATTTCATCTCGCTATAGCCCCTTCCTTTATAGATGAGAGGGGGGTCCCTGCCATCATGAGGCCCAGCATTTCAGGCGTTGCTTCTTCTGGATGGTCGAGAATGCCCATAATTTCTCCCTTGAATATAACAGCGAGTCTATCGCTTAAAGAAAGCAGTTCTTCTAAATCTTCCGAAACAAGAAAAACAGCAGCTCCCCGGTCACGTTCCAGAAGAAGCTGTTCTCGCACAAACTGAGTTGCTGCCACATCGAGGCCCCAGGTTGGGTGAACGGCTATAAGTGCTTTAGGAGCATCGCAAAGCTCTCTTCCCAGCATCAGCTTTTGCAGATTGCCCCCTGAAAGGTTCTTTACTGGGGTTTCGATGGACGGTGTGCTGACACTATATTTTTTTACGAGGTTGATGGCGTGGGAAAAAACGGCTTTCCAGTCGATCATTGGCCCTCTGGCTACGGGTTTGTTCCAATATTTTTTTAGTATAGAGTTCTCTTTAATATCCATATTTGGTACGAGACCAGTCCCTTTCCGATCTGCGGGTATATAGCGAACGCCCCTGGCGATGAATTGTTTTGGGGGTTGGTGGGTCAATTCTTCGTCATCAATCATAATGCGCCCTTCCTTTAGAGGGCGAAGTCCTGCCAGGGCTTCGCAGAGTTCCTGCTGTCCATTTCCGGCAATGCCCGCAAGCCCCAGGATTTCCCGTTCCCGAACATCTATGGAAAGGTCCTTTACCACCGGAATGCCTCTGTCACCTAAAACTGTTATTTTTTTAGACTGGAGAATCTGTTTTCCGGGGGCAGAGCTTTTTCTGGCAACAGTAAATGAAACCTTTCTCCCCATCATGAGTTCTGCAAGCTGTTCCTTTGATGTGGCGGCTGTTTGTACAGTTCCGGTCTTCTCTCCTTTTCGAAGAATGCTGATGCGATCTGATAGTGAGAGAACTTCGTCAAGTTTATGAGAAATAAAGACAATGCCGTGACCTTCTGCTGTCATTTGCTGAATGGTGCTGAAAAGGCGAAGTGCCTCCTGAGGAGTTAGTACAGCAGTAGGTTCATCAAGAATCAAAACCTGGGCTTTTCGATAGAGCATTTGTAAAATAGCTACACGTTGCTGTTCTCCGATTGAAAGCTGCCATATTTTGGCATCCGGATCAACTTCCAGTCCATATTGCCTGGAAATGTCAATGATCTGCTGATGTATTTCTTTTTTGGGAAGAAGCTGCGGCAGACCCTCTAGGCCAAGGATCATATTTTCCCAGACGGTTTGGCTTGGAATCAGCATAAAATGCTGATGAACCATTCCTATACCAGCAGCAATGGCATCTTTCGGTGAAGAGAAGGAAACTTTCTTCCCATCTATCAGTATGTGCCCTCTGTCCGGGTTATATAAACCATATAAGATGTTCATGAGCGTCGATTTCCCTGCGCCGTTTTCACCAAGGAGGGCATGGACTTCTCCGCGGTTAACATCAAAATCTATGTTATGGTTTGCGACGATGCCGGCAAACTCTTTTGTGATTTCCTGCATCTGTACAAGTGGCGATGCTGTTTTTGCTTTTTCCATAGCAACGTTTCCTTTCATTGCGATCTTTTTCAAAAAAAAAAGGGCGCAAAAGCGCCCTCCTGGTCTTTTCTCTGGGTGCTTATTTAGGAATGTCCCCTTTCACACCTTCTACAAACCAGTTCATAGAGAGCTTGTCTCCATCTGAAAGCGATTGCCCAGCTTCAACCTTTATTGTACCGCTTTGATCTTTAATAGGGCCATCAAAAACATCCCATTCGCCAGAAATAATTCTTGTTTTCTCCTCTTCAACAAGCTTTTTCACTTCTTCCGGAACATCTTTTCCATACTTAGATAAACCGACCATCCCTTCTTTTAATCCCCACCAAATATCCTCAGATTTCCATGTTCCCATGGTGACTTGCTCTATAACACGTTTATAGACAATTCCCCAGTCCCAGATGGGGGCGGTGAGGTGTTTTGTAGGAGCATACTGGCTCATGTCGTTATTATAACCGACGACATAGACTCCGGCTTCTTCTGCAGTCTGTGGGGCGGCACCGCTGTCTGCATGCATGGAGATGACATCCGCTCCAGAATCGATGAGAGCTTTAGTCGCTTCTTTTTCTTTGCCTGGATCGAACCATGAGAAAAGCCAAACGACTTTGACTTCGGCCTCAGGGTTGGCTTTCCTCACTCCCTGGGTAAAAGCATTGATACCACGGATAACTTCAGGAATTGGATGAGCAGCTACAAAGCCGATGACGTTATTTTTTGTCATTTTCCCGGCAACGAGACCGGAAAGATATCGTGCCTGGTACATTCTTCCGAAGTAGATGCCCACGTTGTCTGCTCTTTTATAGCCGGAGCAGTGCATAAAGACCACGTCAGGATAGCGTTTTGCCACATCTTGTACAAAGTCCATGTAGCCAAAGGATGTAGCGAAGATGACTTTTGATCCGTTGCGGACAAAGGTTTCCATAACGCGAGCTGAGTCTGGTCCTTCTGGGACAGACTCAACATAACTCGATTTGAGCCCGGGGAAAGCGGACTCCATCTCGAGACGTCCCTGGTCATGCATATAGGTCCACCCTCCATCGCCCACGGGACCAATATATACAAAGCCGCAATTGATCTTTTCTGCCGGGATAGCTTCCATGGCGAAAGCTGTTCCGCAAAGAGCGACACTGAGCGCGACGAACAAGACGATTAAACTTCTTTTCATTGTAGATGTCCTCCTTAAGCGTTCTTTTAGATAAAATATTTTTCAAAATAAAGATTTCAACTTAACAATTATACTGATTTTACAATAAAAGGAAAGTTAGGAAGGGGAAATAAAAAACTAAAACAATACCATTAAAACATAAAAACATGTAATATAAAGTTTATCATTTTTTACTCTATTCAGGGAGGCTATGAATCAATGGGCAGCGAAGATCGTTATCACAAAACCTATCCTGTTTCCTGGGACCAGCTTCATCGAGACTGTAAAGCTTTGGCATGGCAGCTTCTTCCCAGGAAGTGGGAGAAGATAATTGGAATTGCGCGAGGAGGGCTTATCCCTGCTGCTATTATAGCGAGAGAGTTGAATATCCGTCTCGTGGATACAGTCTGTATTTCAAGTTATACTATTCGTACCCAGGGAGAGGCGAATATTTTAAAAGGGATTAACGGAGACGGTGAAAACTGTCTCATTATCGATGATCTCGTCGATACTGGGAAAACTGCACGAGTTGTGAGGAAGATGCTTCCAAAGGCTTATTTTGCGACGGTTTATGCCAAACCTGAGGGAAGTCCCTTTGTTGATACGTACATAACCCAGGTCAGTCAGGATACGTGGATCCTCTTCCCGTGGGATTCTGAGACGGCATATTCCACGCCTCTGGTGGACCGTAAGGAATAATGATGTAGAATAATGAACAGTAGCAGATGTCGAGGGAGGTGGGGTAACCTGTGCTTTATATAAAGTTCGCACTGCCGTTCGCTCTCTGGGCCTGGGTACTGTCAAGTTCCTATGCCCGATATATTCTTCCACGAATTTCTTCTGTTTATGGTTTGCTGAAGGGGTTAGAAAGCAAGGAGGCTCATAGCGCCAGCAGTTTCCACGTTCGAGGAACATCTTTTCTCGTAAAAATAGTGATGCTGTTCTCTCAGATGTATGCCCTTGCCGCGTGGTCAGCTTATTCGGTTCTTCGAACCATGCGCTTTGCGAGGCTCCCTGAAACAAGGGGATGGATTTACTATCTTACAGCCTTCATCATATGTGAAGGGGCTTTGGGTGTTATAGCAAGAAAAGAAGAGTATAACGGCTTTCTTTCCATACTGCATTCCATTATGGCTATGGGGGCTTTTGTGATCTTTGCCTTCAATCCCCATCTTATGGGAAGTATGTATTCCTGGCTGATACGCCTTGTGGGGGTTGAACTATAAGGCAGCCTCCCTGAAAAAACAACTGAACATGAGGGCAGGGGACGTCTTTTGTACCCTGCCCTTTTTTCTGGGCTGTTACTTTTTTTGCAGAGCCTCAAGAAGAGCTTTCGTGAAAAAGGGAAGGTCTGACGGTTTTCTGCTTGTTATTAGTTTTTCCGATGTAACCACAGGTTCATCAACCCATATTGCTCCGGCCAATTCCATATCGTCTTTAATACTGGCGAAGGATGTAACCTGTTTACCCTTTAATATGCCAGCTGAAACAAGAAGGCTGCCTCCATGACAGATGCTTGCTACGACTCCATTTGACCTATAGATCTGGGCAACGAGAGAAACGATTTCACCAGACATTCTCAACTTATCTGGCGCCCATCCCCCGGGGATAACCACTCCGCGGGGCAGATTCTCCGAAAGACTTTGGGGAGTGTAGGCCGCCTCAACTATGGTACCGAACTTCCCTGTATAGTGACGAGGAGCAACTGGGGCAACAACTATAGGTTCGTAACCATCTTCAATAAGGCGATAATAGGGGTACCAGAATTCCAGATCGTGGAAATTCTCTTCTACAAGAATAATTATTTCTCTTCCGGTCATATTCAACGCTCCCTTCCTTTCCATCTATGCTACAATTTTTACCACATATTTATATTGTTATATTATACCGAAAAATCGAAAAATCAGCGTTGCCTTATGGGAGCTGTTGCTATGTCTAGTTATCAAAGTAGAGAGACCTTTAGATTCAAGGAGTGCACCCTTCTGCCTATTAGCACAGGGATTCAGGCCAGGAACCTTAGAGAGCTTCGTGAAGGGATTGAAGAGGTTGCTCCAAGCTGTCTGTACTATCATTTCTGGGGTCGCCTTCTTTCCCCTCAGTTTCCAGAGTCTGAGTATGTTAATGATTTTGCGTCCTGGGCAAAGGTTTATCTTCATGAAGACGCACTTTCTGAGAGATTAAGCGCCCTGGATCTTAATCACAGGAACGATATCGAGGATATCAGGGAGGAACTTCTCGACCTCCTCGATGAAACACTTTCTAGAGAGTATTTCATCAGTTGGAAGGAGGCCGATAGGACTTTCCACTTTACTCGGGCTCATCTCATTGTTGTAGAAACAGCTCTATCAGCAGACTCCCCTCGAACACTCCCTCGGGCTATAGCATCTTCAAGCCGAGGCAGTATTTTTTTTCATTTCATAGAAGCAAAACGGCGCAATCGTGAAGACAGGCAAGACGATTATTCGAAGTGGCTGGGTTTTTTTGGCGAAGAAACTGCGGAAGCAAGAGAGGAACTGACAAATTTGGATCCATATTTACACTCTCTTACTGATCTCCGGGAAAGACTTGTCCATATTTTAGAAATCGCTTTTGTTTTGGGGGGGGAGAGTCTTTTATGACACAGCTTTTACAGAATTACGGAGTCTTAGCTGGAGAACAGGTTATAAGCAGCTTATATCGTTTTGCAACCTTCTTGCAAGGGAAAAAGGTTGTTCATGTCAACTCAACTCGTGAAGGTGGAGGAGTGGCAGAAATTCTACGATGCATGATTCCCCTAATGAATGAACTAGGTATTGAAACTCACTGGGAAGTTATAGTTGGTTCGGAGGCTTTTTATACAGCAACGAAGTCGATTCATAACGCTTTACAAGGCAAAGACCTCCCTTTTACAGAATCCTATCATGAAGTTTATATGGAAACGAACAGGCTTAATGCGGAGAGATTGAGACCTCTTCTTGAGGAGGCAGATTTTGTGTTTATTCATGATCCTCAACCAGCCCCCCTTCTTTCACTCTGTCCTAACAGAAAGGGAAAGTGGATTTGGCGGTGTCATATTGATGCGAGTGTGCCAAATCGTAACATATGGAGGATGCTTCGCCGCTTTGTTTCAGAATATGATGCGTCCATCTTTTCTCTTGCTGATTTTACTCAGCGTTTACCTCACCCCCAATACCTTATCCCACCGAGCATAGACCCTCTTAGCGAGAAAAACATTGTTCTTTCGGAAAGAGAGATCGATGAGACGTGTCTTCGTTTCAATTTAGATAGAGAACGGCCTCTTGTAGTGCAGGTGTCCCGGTTCGATGTTTTTAAAGATCCTATTGGTGTGATAAAAAGTTACAGGATGGCGAGGAAACATGCGGACATGCAGATTGTCCTTGCAGGAGGGGGTGCCGCCGATGACCCGGAAGGTGCCGCGATTTTAGAGCAGGTCAAAAATGCTGCTTCTGACGATCCTGATATCCACGTCATCGAGCTTCCTTCTAATGCTCACAGAACGATCAATGGGTTACAGTCTGCCGCAGACATAATAATGCAGAAATCAACCAAAGAAGGTTTCGGTCTTACAGTGACTGAGGGAATGTGGAAATACAAGCCTGTAATCGGAGGCGATGTAGGTGGTATCCGTCTTCAGATCATTAACCGTTTTAACGGATTCAGGGTTCAGACCCCGGAAGGGGCGGCATTGAGATTGAGATATCTTTTAGCTTGGGGGCGGCAACGGAAACGGATGGGACAGAATGCCCATAAATATGTGCGAGAGAACTTCCTTATCACAACTCATTTGCGTACAGTTCTTGCTCTTATGATCAATCTCTCTCAAAATGGTGGTGAGGATCTGGAGGCACAGATGTCACAAAAACTATAATTTTTCTTTACAAGAGCCTAGCAACAATCTGATTGTAGAGAGGAAGGGAGAAGAGTGGCAGATAAAGAGCGCATGATCGTTGTTTCGAACCGTCTGCCCATTATCCTTAAAAAGAGAAAACAGAAGTGGAGTGTGGAACCGGGAGCGGGAGGGCTTGTTACGGCTCTTTCCCCTGTACTGAAAGACCGTGGCGGCATGTGGATTGGATGGCCTGGCACAAGAGGGAGGATCAACCTAAGCGGGTTGCGTAAGATCCTGGGGCCCATATCAGAAGAAACGGGTTTTCGCATAGTGCCGATCTTGCTGGAAAATGGTGAAATTGACAACTATTACTATGGATTCTCAAATTCTATTATTTGGCCTCTTTTTCATGATTTAGAGGCTCTTTGCCGTTTTCAGCCCCAATACTGGGAGGCATATGTAAGGGTTAGCGATAAGTTTGCAGCTGTTATCGCAAAGCATTCAACGGAAAAAGATATCATATGGGTCAATGATTACCAGCTTATACTGCTGGCGGGCAGCCTTGAGCGTCTGGGCGTTAAGCGCCATTGTGTGTTTTTTCTTCATATCCCCTTCCCGTCATCAGACCTTTTTATTAAACTTCCGTGGAGGAAACAAATTATTGATGAGTTGCTACGGTTTTCTTTTCTCTGCTTCCAAACTCATCGAGATAGAAGAAATTTTATAGATTGCGCCAGGTCTTTTTACCCTGCCTGTAGGGTTGTAGGACGTGGAGCTATTGTAGAGCTGGAAATAAAGGGGCACACTATACAGATAGGAAGTTTGCCCATCAGCATTGATTATAAAAGATTTCGTTCGATGGCTTCAGCGAAAGAGGCGGCCCTTCGCTCTCGAGAGATCCGTAAGGATATTACAGCCGACTTTCTTGTCCTTGGCATCGATCGCCTTGATTACACAAAGGGAATCCCAGAAAAATTGAGAGCTTTTGCCAGAGCTCTCGAAAAATACCCCCATCTCCAGGGAAAGATATCTCTTTTTCAACTGATCATTCCCAGTCGGGAAGGGGTGGCGGAATACGGTGCTCTGCGAGATGAAATTCAGAAACTTATCAGTGAAATAAATGGCCGATTCTCAACCACTGCTTGGGTGCCCATACTTTACCGCTATGGTACAGTGGATCAAAAGGAATTAGTAGCTATGTATCGGGCTGCTGACGCGGGTTTTGTAAGTTCTCTCAAAGATGGCATGAATCTTGTGTGCAAAGAATACTGCGCTTGTCAGACAGATTATAAGGGAGTTTTGATTTTGAGCGAATTTGCAGGAGCGGCCTATCAGCTCAGGAGCGGGGCTATCCTTATTAATCCTTACGATGTGGAAGCGACGGCAGATGCTCTTTATTACTCGATTTTTATGAAAGAAGAAGAAAAAAAGAATCGCATGAGGCGGATGTGCAAGTCTATTAGAGAACGAGACGTTTACTGGTGGGTCAATAATTTTCTGCGGGCAGCGGCGGGAAAAGAGCTTAAGGATTTTCCTGAAGCAGAACTTCCAGAGTTTTGGCCGGGCTTAAGAAAAAAGGTTTTTGTATTTAAAGACAAAAAAGGCGGTGAAAACGATGGCGTTAAAAGAGAATGAGGCAATTCGGGCTATTTTAGGAAGGAGAAGCATTCGGCGTTTTGAAGAAAAAGCAGTAGAAAAAGAGAAGATAGAGCTTCTGGTTGAATGTGGATCAGCGGCTCCCAGTGCAGCAAATAGCCGCCCTTGCCACTTTATAGTTGTTACTGATAGAGACCTTCTCAATCGTCTCGGGGAAGACCATCCTTATGGCAAAATGCTTTTTGAAGCTCCCCTTGGAATTGTTGTGTGCGGCAACCCTGAGAAAAGCGACTTTGCCCGTCGTTATTGGGAAGAAGACTGTTCTGCCGCAATGCAAAATATTCTTATAGCTGCTCATGCTATCGGTCTTGATGGAGTATGGTTAGGCGTTCGCCATGCCGAAGGGTGCGAAGAGGCAGTTCGTAAAATCATCTCGATTCCAGAGCATATAGCAGTATTGGGCATAGCGGCTATTGGATATGGAAAAGAGAAAAAAGAGCCCCACAAGGGAATCGACGAAGGGACCCTGCATCTTAACAGATGGTAGGGTGGACACAAAAAAGAAAAAGTAAAAAAATTTAACAATGAAAGAGGCGAAAGGTGATGGACAAGCGTGAACATCCGGTAATTAAGGCTATCCTCGGACGAAGAAGCATTCGAAAATTTACAACAGCTCCTGTAGAAAAGGAAATTATAGATATTTTGCTTGAGTGCGCTTTTGCGGCTCCAAGTGCCCATAACCAGCGTCCATGCCATTTTATTGTTATTCAGGAGAGAAATATTCTTAATAGGCTAGCGGCGGCCCATGATTCAGGAAAAATGTTGGCTCAGGCTCCTCTTGCCATTGCTGTATGTGCAGACACATCATTCTATCCAAAAGAAGATCTGGCATGGATGGAAGATGCAGCGGCGGCTCTTGAAAACATCCTTCTAGGTGCACGGGCCTTTGGTATCGAGGGAGTCTGGCTGAAGGTCATGGGCCGTCATCCCAGAGAAGAACGGGTTTGCCCAATCCTGGAGGTTCCAGACCACATTAAGGTGACAGGTATAGCGGCCCTTGGATATCCAGCAGAAGAAAAGGCCCCCCATAAAGGGATAAACGACAAAGCCCTCCACAAAGAGAGATGGTAAAATAGTAAGATTGCAGGCTTGATAGGGAGAGGGTGGCTTTAAAGCCCCTCTCCCTTTTTTAGGTAATGTTTCTTTGAACGTGTTAAAATACTATAGTTTGTCACGTATTTAAATTGTCTTTTTGGAATTTATTCTGGAGGTAGGATCTATATGGAAGAGAAAAAAGGCGAGCCCCTTTTTGGCAAAGTAGTTCCTCTCCCTTTGGTGGAGGAGATAAAACATAGTTATCTAGACTATGCTATGAGCGTTATAGTGGGGCGAGCTCTCCCAGATGCCCGTGACGGGCTAAAACCAGTACAAAGAAGGATACTCTATGCCATGATGGAGCTTGGCCTTCGTCATAATACGGCATATAAAAAGTCGGCCCGTGTGGTTGGTGAAACCATGGGTAAATACCACCCTCACGGAGACTCGGCTATTTATGACACTATGGTTCGTATGGCTCAGGACTTTAGTATGCGCTACCCTCTCGTCGATGGCCAGGGGAACTTCGGTTCTATTGACGGAGACCCGGCAGCCGCAATGCGTTACACTGAGGCTCGGCTTTATGAGATCGGCGAGCTCATGCTGGCTGACATAGATCAGGACACTGTAGATTGGGGGCCAAACTTTGATGAGTCCCTTCAGGAGCCCCTTTGTCTGCCGGCGATGTTGCCCAACCTTCTTATCAACGGTAGTTCCGGTATTGCTGTTGGAATGGCTACAAATATTCCTCCTCATAACCTTGTGGAGGTTGTGGATGCCCTTTGCTACCTTATCGATACAGAGCCGGAGCAGGTTGATATAGGTGAAATTCTGTTTCGTATGCCTGGTCCTGATTTTCCAACGGGAGGTCTTATTCTTGGCCGGGATGGCATAATAGATGCCTATCGCACAGGGCGTGGCAAGATCACTATGCGGGGAAGAACCCACATAGAAGAGGGAAAAAGAGGAAAGACGTTCATCGTTATCACCGAAATCCCTTACATGGTGAACAAGACCAATCTTATAGAAACCATAGCTAAGAATGTCCAGGACAAAACTATTGACGGGGTTATGGATTTACGAGACGAATCTGATCGAGAAGGCCTTCGGATTGTTATAGAGGTGAACCGTGATACAGACCCCAATTTGGTTTTGAGACAGCTTTATCGCCGGACTCAGCTCCAGAGTACTTTTGGTGTCATTAATCTAGCGCTGATTGACGGGTATCCCAAAGAACTTTCTATTGAGGAAATGCTCAATATTTTCCTCAATCACAGACGAAGCGTGGTCAGAAGAAGAACCCAGTTCCGTCTGGAAAAAGCTGAGGCCAGGGCTCATATAGTGGAAGGTCTTGTAAAAGCCCTTGACATCATTGATGAAGTTATTGCCCTGATTAGAGGATCTGCAACAACTGAAGAGGCCAAAGAAGGGCTTATTTCGAAATTGGACTTTTCCGAAGCGCAGGCTCAAGCCATTCTAGAAATGCGCTTGCAGCGTCTAACAGGCCTTGAAAGAGAAAAACTTGAAGCTGAACTGGCTCAACTTCTTTCTGACATCGAGCGTTACCAGACAATTCTCGGAAATCCTAAAGTCCTTGATTCCGTTATCAAAGAAGAATTGCTTGAAGTAAAAAGACGTTTTGGAAATGAAAGGAAAACTGAAATCATTGATGCCGTTGAGGATGTTTCTATTGAAGACCTCATTCCAGAAAGCGACATTGTGGTTGTATTATCCAGAGATGGTTATTTAAGGCGAAAGGATCTTCAGGAATATACGCTGCAGGGAAGGGGAGGCAAAGGAAGAAAAGGCACAGCCCTTCAGGAAGAAGACGAGGTTGCACTGGTAGCGGTGACAAGCACCCATAGGGATATCTATCTCTTCACATCGAAGGGGCGGGTTCTTGCCCTTAAAGGCTATGTGATCCCCGAATCGAAGACTGGACGAGGCAAACTCATAAACCGCTTTGTGGCCCTAGAAGAAGGGGAGCGGGTTGTGACCATGCATGGGCGGGCGGTAGACGGAGCTAAATATGCTTTCTTTATTACCCTGAGGGGAACCGCGAAACGACTTGATCTGTCTGAGCTTGAAAATTTAACCCGTGCAGGACGCAGAGTCATGGGCCTTGACGAAGGAGACGAAATTTCCCAGATAGTGCTGACTTCAGGGGACGACCATTTGCTTATAGTAACGGCCCAGGGACAGGCCCTACGTACCCATGAATCGGAATTCCGCCCCATGGGGCGAACAGCGAGAGGTGTAAGGGGGATTCGCCTTCGGAAAAATGATTATGTTATAGGGTGCGATGTGGTGGCAAATGGTCGCTGGCCTCTGTTGCTGAGCGAAAATGGATTTGGGAAACGGACGAAATACGATGAGTTTTCTCTTCGCCATCGTGGCGGTAGTGGAGTTATTGTCATGAACCTCAGCGATAGGACAGGTTTGATCGTAGGTTGCTGGAGCGTTGCGGAAGGGGATGAAATCGTAGCGATAACAAGTCGCGGACGTATGATTCGTCTGGCTGTATCGGAATCCCCGGTCTTAGGAAGAACGGCAATGGGCAGCATAATGATGAGGCTTGACGAGGGGGACACCGTTGCTACTGCAAGCGTTGTAAGCACTGAAGATGGAGAAGACGATTAATGATCGCTCGTGACGGCTGGCCTCTTATTATTTTTGTTGCTTTTTTAACAGGAGGGAGCATGTTCATCTCCCCCTGGATGGCAGCTATCATGAGTGTCTTTCTTGCTATTGTAGTTTGGTTCTTTCGAGATCCTGAACGAGAATTGCCAGTGGATCCTGAGGTTTGGGTTTCTCCTGCAGATGGCAAAGTGGTAGAGATAGAAAAGGCAAGCTGTTCATATGTGGGAGAAGCGATAAAGGTTGGCATATTCATGTCCCCCTTTGACGTGCACGTGAATAGAGTTCCCTACGATGGGATAGTAGATTATCTGGAGTATGTGCCAGGTAAAAAGTGGATGGCTTTTGCCCCGAAGGCTTCTGAAGAGAATGAGAGAATGCTCGTAGGGCTTGAAACAGCTCATGGCCGGATTCTTCTGGTGCAGATCGCTGGGTTTTTAGCGAGGCGGATTGTCTGCCGTCTTAAAAAGGGGGACAGGCTCTGTCGCGGTCAGCGTTTTGGGATGATAAAATTAGGGTCTAAAGTTGACGTCTACCTGCCTTTGAGTGTAAAGTGCTCTGTAACCATCGATCAGAAAGTGAAGGCTGGTAAATCTGTTTTGGGAGTGACGGCGAGTCATGAGAAAAAAAATAGGTAAAAGGCATCTCTCCTTTCGAGAGATAGCTCCTAACATGGTAACAAGTGGAAATTTGCTGTGCGGCATGCTATCGCTGATCCTCACTTTTCATGGGCGTTTTCTTCCCGCTGCCTGGTTAATCTTTTTTGCGGTCTTTTTTGATTTTATGGACGGCAAAGTTGCTCGAAGTCTTGGAGGCGGAACTCAGTTTGGACTGGAATATGACAGTCTTGCCGATGTGGTAAGCTTCGGCGTGGCTCCAGCCATTCTTGTATATGCAAATTATTTGCAGGGTTTTGCCGGAGTAACTGGCGCTCTCGCCGTATGTTTCTTCGCATTGTGCGGTGCCCTGCGCCTGGCTAGGTTCAATATTGTTCACGTTCCTGGTCCTTTCCAGGGGCTGCCTATTCCTGCCGGAGGACTCTTTCTTGCGTCCTTCGTAATTGGAGGTATATCTGTTCCCGCTGCTCTCGCGGCATTCTTCTCTGTTGGCACGGGCGCCCTTATGATTTCTAGTGTCCCCTATGGGAACTTAAAGGGACTTCGCAAAGGAAACACGAATAAGAAGAAATTCTTATTCCTCTGTATGGTTACTGTGGGGCTGATTATCGTATTGCATGGAACAGCGCCTCTTGCAGCCATCTCTATTTATGTCATCAGCGGTTTGCTCCGTTTTGATTGGGGGAAATGGCTTTCCTTAGAGGAAGACGAAGATACCCTTAATGAGGGTGTTTAAAAAAAATACCAAATAATACTAATAGGTACTCAGGGGAGCTGCTTTAGCTGAGAGGGAAGCCGGCGCGCTTTCGACCCTTATCACCAGATCCGGATAATGCTGGCGCTGGGAGTTTTTGTATAGGAGAAGTTCGCCGAAACAAGGGGGACTTCTCCTATTATTTTTGAGGAGGTGCACATTGTGGCACTATATCGAGGAAACGCATTGACTATTGCCGGGAGTGATTCTGGCGGAGGTGCAGGTATACAGGCAGATCTTAAGACTTTTGCCGCCCTCCACATTTTTGGAATGTCCGTTATTACAGCTGTAACAGCGCAGAATAGTTTGACAGTTAAAGATATTCACGATATTCCTCCGAAGAGCATCACAGCCCAACTTGATGCAGTACTCTCTGATTTTCGAGTTGACGCAGCAAAAACCGGAATGTTAAGCAGGCCGGAAACCATTCATGTGGTGTGTGAAGCCTTGAAAAATTACCAGTTGTCAAATCTTGTGGTTGATCCCGTAATGATCTCGCAGAGTGGAGTAAGCCTTATTTCCGAATCAGCAGTTCAGGCTTTGAAAGAACAGCTGTTGCCCCTTGCACTTCTGGTGACGCCCAATATGCCGGAGGCAGAAAAGCTAAGTGGAGTTGAAGTTCAATCTCTGGAAGACATGAAGAACGCCGCCAGATTGATCTCTGGCCTTGGACCAAAAGCAGTTTTAGTAAAAGGCGGCCATATGGATGTAGAGAAATCAAAAGAAAAAGTTGTAGATGTACTCTATTGTGAAGGGAAAATAACCATTTTTGAAGATCCAAGGGTGGATACGGAGAATACCCATGGAACAGGATGCACTCTTAGCGCAGCCATTGCAGCAGAACTTTCAGCCGGCCGTGATTTGGAGGAGGCTGTTTCCTATGGCCGCCAGTATTTGCGGATGGGCCTGCTTCATAGCTTTAAGCCAGGCCATGGATATGGTCCTTTAGGCCATGCTGTAACACCAGAGTGGGTAAAAGAATATGAATCTGGAGACAATGAGATATAAGGATATTCAGATAGCAGAGGTCTGGGAAGATATAAGGCATTATCGCCCCCTTGTCTACCAGTTGACCAATATGGTAGCTGCGAACTTTCAGGCTAATATCAGTCTTGCGGCGGGGGCCTCACCCCTAATGTCCATTAATGCGGAAGAGGCTTCTTTTCTTGCAAGCAGGGCAGACAGCATTCTCATAAATACAGGGACGCCCTCTGATGAAAGTATAAGATCAATAAAAGAGATTCTTCCTGTAATAAGGAAAGAAAAAAAGCCCCTTGTACTGGACCCAGTCGGCTATGGGGCATCCCCTTTGCGGATCTCTTTAGTCGAAGAAATTCTCCGCAGCGAAGCAGTTACCACAGTAAAAGGAAATAGAGGAGAGATGGGGCTTTTAGGAGGAGAGGAAGGGACAGTTCAAGGGGTTGATGGCTACAATTGCAAAGATCTTGAGAAGGCCCTTTCAAACATCGTGTCCAGTTATGGAGTGGTGGCTGTGGCGACAGGAAAAGAAGACTCAGTAGCGATACCGGTGCCCCCGTCATGTTTCTTCCTGGTCTTGGGAGGGGGAAGCCCTCTTCTTCCAGCCATTACAGCGAGCGGATGCGCCGTAGGTAGCCTGATTGCTGCCTGCTCGGCTGTAACAGCTGATTATGGGCTTGCTGCTATAACAGCTCTCGTCGCAGTATCCCTTGCTTCTGAAAAAGCAGCCGGTAGGGAAAATGTCTATGGCCCTGGAACCTTCGGAAATGTTTTTATCGATGAGGTATCCTCTCTTGTAAAAAGTGATTTTTACGGATATGAAGAGCGTTTGAATAGAAAAGAGGAGTGGCGGGAATGAACATACGTCATATGTTAAAGCTTTATGTAATTCCTGATCGTCAGATAGGAGCCCCCCGAACTCTTCTGGAACAGACGGAAGAAGTTCTTAAAGGAGGAGCGACTGTCATTCAGTTGAGAGACAAGCAATCTGGCGGCCGTGAGCTTTTGGAAACAGCCCTGGCCATGAAAAGACTTTGTTATGATTACAACGTTCCACTTATCATTAATGATCGTCTCGATGTGGCACTGGCTGCTCAAGCAGATGGCGTCCATCTCGGACAAAAGGACTTGCCCCTTGAAGCGGTCAGACCTTTTTTACCAAGGGGTTTTATTGTTGGAGTTTCTGCACACACTGTCGACCAGGCACGAATAGCTTTAAAGTCCGGAGCTTCATATATAGGGATAGGGGCTGCTTTTCCCACTGGCAGCAAAGAGGATGCCCATGTTGTGGGGCTCTCCAGGATTCGTGAAATAATGGAAGCCGTTCCTATTCCTGCAGTGGCTATCGGGGGTATTAATGAGGAAAATGTTGCTGAAGCAATGAAGACTGGTGTTAATGGGGTTGCCGTTATTTCTGCTATTGTGGGCGCTCCTCATATAAAGAAGGCGGCTCGTCATTTCTTGAGCCTGATTTCGTGATCTCCGGAGAATATATTTTAGGGTAAAACACGGGCTGGAGATACTCCTCCAGCCCGTGTAATTTATGAAAGGTCTTTTAAAATGCCCATTCGCTTTGTCATAATGACAAGGGCGAAACCCAGAAGAGCGCCAGGGATGCTGCTAGCAAGAAAGGCGAACTGCAAAGCTCCCAGCGCAGGGGTTTTTCCTATGGCCGGCCCAATTACAAGGGCAGAAAGGGTGGCGCCTATAGGGCCAGTTCCCAGCGGCTCCACCAGGGCTGCCCAGTCTTTTTTGAAGAGGCGGTAGGCAAACCCCACCATCAAAACTCCAGGAATACTGCCTGGAAAGGCGAAAAGACTTCCAGTTCCCATCATATTTCGAATAAAACTTGTAACAAAAGCAATAGATGCTCCCCACCATGGTCCCAGTAAGATCCCTGCCAAAACATTAATAGTATGTTGGAAGGGGAAACATTTTGTCGGCCCCACAGGGATGTATATTCCCGAAAGGAGAACTCCTGCCCCAGCAAGGAGTCCGGCAACGGTCAGCTTTTTTATATGTAATCGTGATGATGAAATAGAGGCGTTATTTTCCGTTCCAGAGAATGGCATGAACAAGAACCTCCTTGTCTATCATTCCAATTGAGGCAGCAAAATCTGCGAATTTTTGCCACTTTTCCACGCTAAAGTCCTGAGTATGGGCGTAAAGGTCGAGAGTTCGCGCAAAGGCTGCCGTCTCCAGTTCCCTCGGAGCTTCAGGAACTGCTTTTAAATAGACTTCCAGTGCTTCTTCAGGTGTTTTTCGTGTCATTTCGATAGCCTCTTGTATAGCTTTTCTAAACCGCCTGATGAGGCGTTCTTTATCTTTGAGGGTTGTGGCTCCTGTTACAAATACAAGTTCGTCGTAGTCTGGGATTCCGTATTTCTCCAGTTCGAAATATCCGGGAGTGTAGCCATGCTGCTCAAGTTCCACTACCTCATAATTTTTGTAGGGCCCCATAATAGCATCAACTTTTCCTGTGGTTAGAGAGGGGATTATAGTGAATCCCACATTGATAAGCTCGTATTTTTGAAAGCCGTTTTCTTTTGCGAACCCGTCGGTAAGAAGGTCCATCATGCCAGGAACAGTGTATCCTATCTTTTTCCCTTCGAGGTCTGAAGGTTTTTCAATGTTCTTTCCCCCGATAAAAAGCAATGTGGTAAGAGGATGTCCTATGAGGCGGCCTACCCCTTTGATTTCAATGCCAGAG
Source organism: Aminobacterium sp. EBM-42 (assembly GCF_001896635.1). Lineage (NCBI taxonomy): Bacteria > Thermotogati > Synergistota > Synergistia > Synergistales > Aminobacteriaceae > Aminobacterium > Aminobacterium sp. EBM-42. Next base: position 5,404 of record NZ_MPPC01000028.1, on the reverse strand, counting down.
GATGCGGCAATAATTGTCTGGGGCTCATAGGCAATTGCAAGATCAATGTGAGAAGAAGCAGCAAGTTTCAGGGGGTCTGCCGTTTCAGAAGGACTGAGAATGGATAATTCCAGCCCGTGACGTTCAAATATTCCCTTCTCTTTGGCGACAAAGAGTGGCAAATGATCTATATTGGGGAACCAGTCGAGCATAAGGGACAGTTTGTCAACAGCAAAAAGAGAATTAGCTGAGAAACAGAAAATGGATAGAGCGAGACAAAGGATAACGACAATCTTCTTCAATAGCGCACACCTTCCTTTAAAGAGTTTTTTATCTAGTCCATGTGAGTGTTCTTTTCTCTATTGCACCCACCAAGATCCATAAGAATATTCCTATGGCAGTGAGCCACAGGATGGAAGCGAAAACAAGATCTACTCGAAGTCGTGCATTTGATTGGATCATAAGATACCCAAGGCCCCTTTGGGCCCCTACCCATTCCCCAATGACAGCTCCAATGGTGGCTACCGATACCCCTACCTTCAGTCCCGCTAAAAAGTAGGGAAGGGCCCATGGCCAGTAAAGATAACGGAAGGATTGGAAAAAAGGGGCACCCATAAGGTGAAAGAGCTTTCTATAATCGCTGTCGCAACTTTTTAACCCTTCAAGCAGATTCACGACTATGGGAAAAAAGATAATAATGGCAGCCATGAAGACCTTGCTCCAGATGCCATAGCCAAACCAGACGATAAGCAGAGGAGCTAATGCAAAAACTGGAATGGCCTGTGATGCCACAAGAAGAGGGGAAAAAGCCTGTTCCACAGAAGGATAAACAAACATTACCACTGCTAGTGGAATGGCGGCCGTAATAGAAAAAAAGATTCCCAATATTATTTCAATGCCTGTCATAGCTGCATGATATGCCAGCAAAGGGGCCTGGGTCACAGCAACAAATAGAACTCTGGAGGGAGCAGGAAGAATGAAAATAGGAATATTGGCAAGACGACATGCCCCTTCCCATAAAAGGAAAAGCAGGAGGAGAAGTCCTGTAGAAACGACGGTTCTTTTAACGAAGCTCATAATTGCATTTCCTCTTCCAGTTCAGAAAGGATCCGTTTTTTTATGGCTATATATTCTGATGAATCGAGGTTACGGGGCTTCTCTGATGGGAGGGTAATTCTATCCCTGATTTTCATGGGAGCCTGAGTAAGCACAAGTACAGTGTCAGCGAGGTAGAGCGCTTCGTCAATGTCGTGGGTGATCATCAATACAGTTTTCTTAAAATCTTTCTGAAGTGAAAGCAGTAATGATTGCAGGCTTCTTCTTGTAATGGCATCAAGAGCGGAGAGAGGCTCATCGAGCAATACAATTTCCCGCTCGAACATAAGAGTACGGATGAGTGCGCATCGTTGCTTCATACCCCCTGAAACCGCCCCGGGAAGATAATCCTCAAACCCATTAAGACCAAAACGTTCAAATAGCCCCTTTGCTTTCTTGTTTTTTCTGAGATGCTTCTCCTTTGAGAAGACCTGGGGAAGCATAGCGTTTTGCATCAGCGAGAGCCAGGGCAACAGTAAGTCTTTCTGTTGCATATAGGCAGCAATCTGGCCTAGGTGGGGTACAGCTTCACCAATCCATTCCATAGTGCCATATTCTCTCTCTATAGTTCCTGTCAGAAGATCAAAAAGAGTGGATTTTCCACATCCTGAAGGTCCAATAAGTACAGAGAAAGAACCTTTTTCTATATCCAGGTCGAACTGGTCGATTACAGGTAGACCATTGTATTTTTTCCCAAGGTGGCTGAGACGAAGCATTTCGGTTTCTGATCGACAGGACTATATCATTGCCCGATACGACTCAGTCTTCCCCAGACCAGGTAAGTAACAAAAATGCCCAGAATCAGGTTGGGCACCATGTAGCTTCCGTTGTATATGATGGAGTAGAGCCAGACGTTTGTTCCTTCAGGAGCGTAACTTCCAAAAAATATGACTCCTGAAAGTACGTGACAGAAGAGGCGAGAGATGGTTCCGAGGGTAAGGCCTCCCCAAAGAGGTTTTCGAACGAATGCGGCAAGGCCTAGAGCGGCAAAGGCGAGGGGGTAATCAAGAAGTGCCTGTACGGGATGCACTACGTATCCGCCCAGTGTAAGTTGTATAATCCCAGCCACAAATCCGGCACCAACACCATATTTAAGTCCATGTCGAAGGGCGAAAATAAGCAACGGCACATTTTCCAGGGTAACAGACCCCCCCTGGGGCATTCGCCAGAGCCTTATATAGGAAAAAGCAACAGTCATGGCTACCGCTAGGGCACCTTCAACAAGAATTCGGGTTTTGTTGCGCATAAAAAATCCTCCTTATATGAGGGACTGCCGGAGGAAGGAGAGAAATTTCTTTTAGAAGATTTTGTCTGACTTCCCTTCGCCGGCATGACCCGGATCAGGTTCCAGGGGTCGAGACCACTAGTCTCCTCTCAGCCGGTTTTCGCCGACTCCCCCAGTACGCTGTAATTTATTAATATTATTTTGCTCTATTTAACGTCGTTTGTCAAATCATGGGAAAAGAGTAATATATTTAAAAAAGAAGTCGTTTTTTTCGTCAATCAGGCAGGAGGGCTTCTAATGGAAAAAGAGGTTTTTACACTTAAAGGCGCCTATGGCGATGAAAAGGTTTTTGTCAGTCGCCTTTCCCCTAAGGACAGTGTGGGTAAGGTGATCGTCCTCTTCCATGGAGTTCATGGATGCGCCTCTGTCCATGAGGGGAATAAATATGCAGTCCTTGCGAGGATGTTGCTTCCCTTAGGCCTTACGGTCTATTTAACTGAAACAAGTCGTTTGCGGCGGGATCGCGATTCTTTCAAAGAGGACAGGGATCGCTGGGCTCGGACAGCTTTTCAGGGGAAAACCTATGGGATGGATCTATATGACGTATGTGTTGCCTTGAGTGAGATTGAAAAGCGCCATCCAACTGAAGAGATTTATTTATGGGGTTTTTCCCTGGGCGGTATTCATTCTCTTATGATCGCCGGTGGCGGCTATCAGACAAAGCTTCGGGAAGGCGGCTTCCCCCAGCCTGTTTTCTCCGTATCCCCTTCTGGGATCATTGTTTCAGGGAGCGGGGACAGTATTGATAAAGATGATGTTTCAACTACATTGAGACTACCCATCCTCGATACCATAGGAGATAACGCTCTTCTTTACAAATCTGTACGTTCCATAAAAACAGGATGGTTTGTAAGTTTTTATGGTGAAAATGACAACACTTTCAGCGAAGAGGCATGCCGTCGTCTTTTTGACGCGGCGGATATTCCTGAGAAGCAATTTATTATTATTCCAGGGGCGGATCATGCATTCAGAAGATTATATGGATTACCCTCTATAGAACCACTGAAGAGAATGGTCTCTTATTTAGGGCCATTTTTTGACAATAGAAATTAACACCCCCATGGCCAGACAAGGACTATATTAAAATAGGTTCCTAAAAAGGGTGCAGTGGCAAGAGCTATGATCCCTCCAAGGGCAATAAATGGACCAAAGGGTATAGGTTGTTTTCTATGGACACGACAAGTAAGAAGAAGCCAGCCAGCGACTATGCCGCCAACAAGTATCCCAATATAGAGTCCATAGAGCGTAAGGGGGAGTCCCAGACCCAATCCCATGCCGCCTATCAGTTTGATATCGCCTATCCCCATACCGCCCCTACTGATCCAGCGAACAAAAGCCATAATGACAATGCCCGCGAGAGCTCCCATTATCCCATCAAGAAGAGGGGATGTTCCAGCTGCCCATCGGAAAATAAAGCTGCCTACACCCATTACAGCGGGAACGGCATCGAAAATATAACCGCTGTATAAGTCGGTGAGAGCTGAAAAAAACAGTCCCACTGTAAGTAAAAAGGCCATAAAGAAAGAAAAGGAAACTCCCCATACATAAAAGAGCAAAAGACCTGAGACCACGAAGAACGCTCCGGGAATCCACGGCCGAGAGAAGAAACTTCGAAACCGCGAAGTTTCAGAAAGACAAAGATCCCGGGTCAAGTTCCTTGCGAATTTTTCAATGAGAGCTCCTAAAATAAAGAATAAGATACAAAGAGGTATCAATAGTATTTTTTTCATTTTCCCCCCTCAAACTATTTCGAGTATTGAAAATAATCCTGAGTTATCCTTTATAATAGTACCACTACAAAGTTTAAGGGGGGAAGAATCGTGCTGAAGAAAATTCTTGTTGCCGTAGATTTGAGTAAAGTTTCAGAGGAGGTTTTTGCCTACGGGTGTTCTCTGGCCCTGCGGCTAGGAGTCCATGCATCTTTTATTCACGTGATGCCCCATCCTACGCTTTGGAAAGGATATGAGCCCTGGCTTCCGCCGGAAATTGATATGGAGATATCCGAAATAGCTCGGAAAAAATTAGAATATTATTTCAAAAAAGCCAAAGAGCGTATGCCGGAACTCGCCAATGTAAAATACGACATGATCGTAAAAGAGGGAAGCCCTTCAGATGTGATTATTGATTACGCAAGGGAAGGGGAATATAACCTTATTGTTATTGGATACCGGGGGCAGAGCACTATAGAGAGGCTCGTGGTGGGTAGTACCGCTGCAAACGTAGCCCGTTATGCTCATTGTTCTGTGCTTATCTATCGGCCTGGACTGGATATTTTATAAAACGACTTTTAAAAAAGCAGACAGGGCCCCTTGGGGGAAACTACCCGAGGGGCTTTTATTTGTTCAAATAGTTTGGCTTTTATCGCCCATTGGTAAGTAATGCAGTGCCCCTAATGGCATTATCTTCTTCTTTAGTGTATGAGAGTGAGTTTCATATGAAAAATCTTATTTTCTTTGTTAAGATTAGTATCGTTGAATTCTGAGACTTGACTAGAAAAAGATATGAATTTTCCCATGAATATCAAACTCTTAAGGGGGATTAGTGCATGAAAGTTACTAGAATTGACCACATTGGCATTGCGGTGAAAAGTATTGAGGAGTCATTGAAAGTTTGGGAGGTTGCCCTCGGGATAGCGTGCACAGGAGTGGAGGAGGTAGAGGAGCAAAAAGTCAAAACGGCTTTCCTTCCCGTTAAAGATACAGAAATAGAGCTTTTAGAGGCAACAGGAGATGACAGTCCTATTGCAAAATTTATTGAAAAAAAGGGAGAGGGCCTACACCACATATCACTGCGCGTGGAAAATCTTGAAAAAGCCCTTTCCGAGTTGAAAGAGAAAGGGGTTCGCCTCATTGACGAAACGCCGCGATATGGTGCCGGGGGCGCAAAAATTGCTTTTGTCCATCCGAAATCAACGGGTGGAGTTTTATTAGAACTCTCAGAGCGGTAAGGGGGCAGTTGAGACATGACGAACCGAAGCATTGACGAGCTATGCGCGGATCTTGAGCGCAAGCGTGCGCAGGCCCGCGAAGGCGGTGGTCCCAAGTC
>NZ_MPPC01000027.1:0-130164 GCF_001896635.1 Aminobacterium sp. EBM-42 | reverse complement strand
TTGACCTTATTGTACCTATCGCCATGGAAGCGGGACTTCGTTTCGCAGTCCGTGAAGGTGGTCACACAGTGGGTGCTGGCGTTGTCACCGAGATTCTTGCATAACCCCAAAAAAGGGGGTTGTTGAATTTTGGCTAAAAAGATACGTATTCGTCTGAAGGCCTTTGATCATAGGGTATTGGACAGTTCGGCCTCTCAGATTGCTGAGACAGCAGAGCGGAGTGGGGCTAAGGTTTCTGGTCCTATTCCCTTGCCGACTGAAATCAATAAATATACAATCTTGAAATCCCCGCACAAAGACAAAGATGCGAGGGAGCAGTTTGAAATGAGAACTCATAAGCGCCTTATAGACATCGTCAATCCGACACAAAAGACAATGGATGCGCTTATGCAGCTGAACCTTCCTTCTGGGGTGGACATCCAGATCAAACTGTAGGAAGCTCTGAGCTGAAAGGAGTGGAAGTGGATGAGCATTGGAATACTGGGGCGTAAATTAGGGATGACTCAGATATATAACGAGGCTGGACAAGCTGTGCCTGTAACTGTTATACAAGCGGGTCCTTGCCCTGTGGTCTCTCTGAAGACTCCCGAAAAGAATGGCTATTCGGCCGTACAGCTTGGTTTCGGCGAAATAAAGCCCCACAAGCTCACGAAGCCCGTAAAAGGGCAATTTGACAAGGCCAGCGTAGAGCCTCAGCGTTACTTAAGGGAATTTCGCTTAGACAACGTGAAGGGCTATGAAGTAGGCCAGGCTATCACTGTTTCTCTTTTTGAGGAAGGCGAGAAAATCAATGTGGTAGGTATGAGTAAGGGGAAGGGTTTTGCCGGTGTTATGAAACGGTTTAACTTTGGTGGTACTTTTGCGACCCATGGAGTTTCTAAGACTCACCGTCACGGTGGTTCGAGTGGAGCCAGCAGCTATCCCGGAAAGATTTTTAAAGGGAAAGCTATGCCTGGCAGGATGGGCGGCGAGCGTGTCACTGTTAAGAACCTTACTGTAGTGGCAGTCGATACGGATAACAATCTCCTGCTTGTAAAAGGGGCCGTTCCCGGTGCTAAAAATGACATCGTTACGGTCTTTAAGCAGGATTAGGTCGGGAACAGAAGGAGGGCAGAACGATTATGCCTACCGTAAAGCTTGTTAGTTTTCAGGGTGAACAGGTAAGTGACCTCCAGCTTTCCGACTCTGTGTTTGCTGCGCCGATCCACGTACCGGCCATGCACCAGGTTGTTGTAGCTCAGCTGGCGAATCTTCGCCAGGGAACCCATAGCTGCAAAGGAAGAGGAGAGGTAAGAGGCGGTGGAAGAAAGCCTTGGCGCCAGAAACATACTGGTCGTGCTCGTCACGGCAGTACGAGATCACCGATCTGGGTTGGTGGAGGAGTAGCTCACGGGCCTAGCCCTCGAGACTATAGCCAGAAGGTTAATAAAAAGGTTCGCCGTCTTGCGTTGAGAAGTGCCCTGTCTCTTAAAGTCAGAGACAATCTTTTGACCGTGGTTGATCACATTGATCTTGATACTCCATCTACAAAAGAGATGCTTGGTTTTATCGACAAGATGGGTGTAAAGAAGCCATTGATCGTTCTTCACGAGCCTAATGACGCAGTTTCAAAGTCTGTGAGAAACATTCCAGACGCAAGGGCCATCAATGTGGGCAATATCAATGTATATGATCTTTTGAACTATCAGAACCTAATTTTGACGCAGGAAGCAGTAGCCCGGATCGAGGAGGTGTACTCCATATGAAACTCCTTGCTCATGACATCATAATAAGACCAATTATTACTGAGAAGAGCAGCCGGATGATGGAGCATAATAAATATACTTTTGAAGTACATCAGGGTGCCAACAAGATCCAGGTGAGAGAGGCTATAGAAGAAATCTTTAAGGTTAAAGTTACGAACGTACATGTTATGAAGGTAAACGCTAAGCCCAAAAGAATGGGAGTATTTCTTGGAAAAACTCGTTCTTGGAAGAAAGCGATCGTAAGCCTTGCAGAAGGCGAACGTATCGAGTTCTTTGAGGGCGCGAGCATTTAGTGGGGGGGAGACGAGAAGAATGTCTATAAAAGAGTTCAAACCCTATACGCCAGGCCGCCGCGCCATGTCAAGCCAATCTTTTGATGAAGTTACAAAAAGCGAGCCTGAGCGCGCCCTGACTACAGCATTAAAAAAAGCTGGCGGACGGAACAACCTCGGTCGTATAACCATGCGCCATCGTGGCGGTGGAATGAAGCGACTCTATCGAATTATCGACTTCAAGCGCGACAAGATTGGAGTTCCGGGAAAAGTTGCGGCCATTGAATATGACCCTAACCGCTCTGCCCGTATTGCGCTTATTCACTATTTAGATGGTGAGAAACGCTATATACTGGCGCCTGCTGACCTTAGTGTTGGAGATATGGTTGTCGCAGGGCCAGAGTCTGACATTAAACCAGGCAACGCATTGAAACTTAAAGATATGCCGGTTGGTACAGTTGTTCATAATATTGAGCTAGAGCCAGGTTGCGGTGGAAAGGCCGTACGATCTGCCGGAACTTCAGCGCAGCTTATGGCGAAAGAGGGCAAGTATGCCTATATTAGAATGCCGAGCGGAGAACTTCGTCTTGTGTTGAATGAATGTATGGCAACAGTAGGACAGGTTGGCAATGTGGAACATGAGAATATCTCTCTCGGTAAAGCGGGCAAAACTCGCCTGTTAGGCAGAAGGCCTAAAGTTCGCGGTGTAGTTATGAACCCAGTTGATCACCCCCTCGGCGGTGGAGAAGGACGGAGTAAATCTCACAAGCATCCTGTTTCTCCGTGGGGAACACTGGCAAAAGGTTATCGTACCCGGAAGAACAAGCCTTCTGATAGGCTCATTGTTCGCCGCCGGTATGCGAAGTAGCGTTAGGAGGGACTGATATGGCTCGTTCAACAAAGAAAGGGCCCTATGTTGACCTTAAACTTCTTCGCAGGATAGAGGAAATGAACGTTTCAGGGAATAAGAAGGTATTGAAAACTTGGTCTCGACGTTCAACGATCGTTCCGGCGATGATTGGTCACACTATAGCGGTACATAATGGTAGAATTCATGTTCCCATTTATGTAAGTGAGAACATGGTAGGACATAAGCTTGGAGAGTTTGCTCCCACTCGCAAGTCAGCGCGACATGCGGGTCAGGAACGCTCTTCGAGGATAAGGTAAGGGGGAGTGTCGGTTATGGAAGCAAGAGCCCTTGCCAAACAGGTGCGGATTTCACCTTATAAAGTGAGACGCATTCTTCCTCTTATTAGAGGTAAAAAGGTAGACGAGGCGATGATGATCCTCAAGTACAGCCCTCAGAAGGCTGCAGGGATTGTCAGCAAGGTTCTGCAGAGTGCAGTAGCTAACGCCGAGCACAATTACGGCATGGATACTGACAAGCTGCGGGTGGTTAAAGCTACGGCAGATCAGGGACCAAGAATGAAACGTTTCCGCCCCGTATCAATGGGGAGGGCCCATCCCTATCAGCACCGTACCAGCCACGTAACGATCATCGTTGCGGAACGTTAAGGAGGGGGAACTCGTGGGACAGAAAGTTCACCCAGTAGGTTATAGATTAGGTGTAGTAACAGAGTGGGAATCCAAGTGGTATGCCAATGGCAAGGATTATGCCAAGAAACTTCATGAGGATCTCAAGCTTAGAAAATGGATCATGGATAGATGGGCTCATGCCGGTATATCCAGGGTTGACATTGAGCGCGTTGGTAATGTTATTCGCTTTTCAATTTGGACCTCCCGGCCTGGTGTAGTAATCGGTCGAGGCGGATCTGAGATACAGGTAGTAAAAGACGAGCTTCAGAAGCAGACCGGATCGAAGATAATGATAAATGTTCAGGAAATAAAGAATCCCGACTTGGTGGCTCAGCTTGTTTCAGAGAGCGTTAGCTCGGCGCTGGAGCGTAGAGTCAGCTTTAGAAGGGCAATGAAGCAGGCCATTTTCCGTGCCATGAAAGCTGGGGCAAAAGGTATTAAGGTTCAGTGTGCTGGTCGGCTTGGCGGTGCGGAGATTGCTCGGACAGAATGGTACAACGAAGGGCAGCTTCCCCTTTCCACCATTCGAGCTGATATTGATTATGGTTTCTATGAAGCCAAGACCATGTACGGCATAATTGGTGTGAAGGTCTGGATTTTCAGAGACAAAGAAAATGAAAGACCTGCGCAGCCAAGACCATCCAGGAAGAGGGGGTAATCCGAAATGCTTATGCCAAAACGAGTTAAATACCGGAAACCCTTTCGAAGACCTCTTCGTGGAATGGCCAAGGGCGGGGCAACTGTAGCCTTTGGAGACTATGGACTTCAGGCACAGGATTGCGCTTGGATCACAGCTCGCCAGATAGAGGCTACTCGAGTTGCAATTTCGAGAAAGATGAAAAAAGGTGGAAAAATCTGGATTCGCATTTTTCCAGATCATCCTTTTACCAAAAAACCTCTTGAAACCCGTATGGGTAAAGGAAAGGGAACTCCTGAGTTCTGGGTAGCCCCTGTCAAACGCGGGCGGATTCTCTTTGAAGTGGCGGGGGTGTCGCGGGAAGTCGTGGAAGAAGCATTCAGAACGGCATCTCATAAGCTCCCTGTCAAAGTCAAAATTGTTGCCCGCGAAGGTCTGGGTGGTGAATAGATATGGATGCGAAGAGTTTGCGAGATTTAACCCTAGAAGAGCTTCAAGAGAAACATCGTCAGTACAAAGAAGAGCTATTCAATCTTCGTTTTCAGAATGCAATAGGGCAGCTTCAGAATACTAGCCGGATTCAGGCTGTTAAGAAAACCATTGCTAGAGTACTGACGGTAGTGCGAGAGAAACAGCAGGCAGAAAGCGCTGCTGGAAGGAGGTAACGACTGATGGAGGCACGTACTCCCCATCGTAAAAGACGGGTCGGCACCGTTGTCAGCGAAAAGATGGACAAGACTATTGTTGTCCGTGTAATTCGCCATGACATTCATCCTCTTTATGGGAAAAGAATAGTCAAGGCTACAAAATATATGGCTCATGACCCAGAAAACACATGCCGTATTGGGGATTTAGTGAGTATCGCTGAAACTCGACCTGTGAGTCGCAGAAAGTGCTGGATTCTTGAGAAGGTAATTCAAAGAGCTCCAGTATTTGATAGAGCCGCTGACGAATTGGCCGAGGAGGAATAGGTCATGATTCAGCTTAGAACAGTTCTTAATGTAGCAGATAACTCTGGTGCGAAAAGCCTGATGTGTATTCAGGTTCTAGGCGGAAGCGGACGGCGCTATGGAACCATCGGAGACGTTATTGTTGCTTCCGTCAAAGAAGCTATCCCAAATAGCAATATCGCCAAGGGTTCTGTTGTGAAAGCTGTCATTGTCCGTACTAAGAAGGAGTTGCGCCGTTCTGACGGTTCTTATGTCCGTTTTGACGATAACGCAGCTGTAATAATTGACAACAATGGAGATCCTAAAGGGACGCGTATCTTTGGCCCTGTTGGAAGAGAGCTCCGAGCCAAGAAGTATATGAGAATACTGTCTCTGGCTCCTGAAGTTGTCTAAGGGGGCAGTGCCATAATGAGCAAGATAAGAGTGAAAAAAGGAGACTTTGTAAAAGTCATTTCCGGCAAAGACAAGGGAAAGGAAGGGAAGGTCCTTCGTAATATTCCTAAAGAAGGGAAAGTTGTTGTAGAAGGAGTTAATATGGTTACTCGCCATGTAAAACCTTCTCAAAAGAATCCCCAGGCTGGAATTGTGAAACAGGAAGCTCCTCTTTACGCCGCAAAGGTTATGCTTGTTTGCCCAGCCTGTGGAAAAGCTACGCGTGTTGGCCGTGCCTACTTGGAAAGCGGGCAGAAGGTAAGAGTTTGTAAAGAATGCGGCGAAATTGTGGATAAGGTATAAGGAGGCACGACGATGAATCCTCGTTTTATTGATAAATATAAGAACGAAGTGGTGCCTCATTTGAAGGAGGAGTTTAGTTACTCCAATGTGATGGAGGTTCCACGTATAGTCAAAGTTGTAGTCAATGTAGGTGTTGGCGAAGCTAAGACCGACACGAAGTATATGGACTCCGCAATAGCTGAACTTCGTGCAATAACTGGCCAGCAGCCCCTTATGAAAAGGGCGAAGAAGTCCATTGCTGGATTTAAACTTCGACAGGGTATGCCAGTAGGATGTAAGGTAACACTCCGGGGAGCCCGGATGTGGGAGTTTTTAGATCGCCTTATCTCATTGGCATTGCCGACCATTAAGGACTTTCAGGGTGTTTCTCGTAAAGGTTTTGATGGACGAGGCAATTACAACCTCGGGTTGAGGGAACAGCTTATCTTCCCGGAAGTTGACTACGACGATGTTATTCGAACTCGCGGAATGAATGTGTCTATCGTAACAACCGCGAAAACGGATGAAGAGGCGTTTGCCCTGCTGAAAGAGCTCGGCATGCCTTTCAGCAGCCGTTAAAGATAAGGGGGAAAGAGAAATGGCTCGTAAAGCAATGGAATACAAAGCTAAACAGCCCCCAAAGTTTAAGGTGCGGAAGTATAACAGATGCCCGCTTTGCGGACGTGTTCACTCTTATATGCGTGCGTTCGATATGTGCCGCTGCTGCTTCCGCAAACTGGCACGGGAGGGGAAGATCCCCGGTGTCGTTAAGTCTAGCTGGTAGGCGAGAGTGAACATAAGGGGGTCACAGGAATGTACGTAACCGATCCAATAGCTGATATGCTGACAAGGATACGGAACGCCAACGTGGTTTACCACGAAAGCGTAGATGTCCCTCACAGCAATGTAAAGCTTAGCATTGCTAAAATTCTTAAAGAAGAGGGATATATCCGAAATTATAAGGTAATCAACGATCCTAAAAAGCCTTACGCTGTAGTGCGTGTTTTCTTGAACTACGGTCCCAATAAGGAGCGGGTTATTCAGGGACTTCGCAGAATCAGCAAACCGGGGCGAAGGATCTATGTTGGCAAAGATAATCTCCCGAAAGTCATGGGTGGACTTGGAATAGCAGTTATTTCCACTTCCCAGGGCTTAAAGACCGACACTGAGGCTTCTCAGCTAGGTCTTGGCGGCGAGGTTGTTTGCTACGTTTGGTAAGCGAGGGAGGGAGATTTTATGTCACGCATAGGACGTAAACCAATTCCCCTCGCCAAGGGAGCTACGGTCACAATAAAAGACGACAAGGTTATTGTGAAGGGGCCAAAAGGCGAGCTGTGTTCGGATCTTGTGCCAGGTATCACTGTTTCTGTTGAAGATAGTGGTATCGTAGTTGAACGAGAAAATGACGAGAAACAGACGAGGGCCTTTCATGGAATGGTGCGAGCCCTTATTGCCAATATGGTAACAGGTGTTACCGAGGGCTTTGTAAAAAACCTTGAAATCGTTGGAGTTGGTTACCGTGCTCAAATGCAGGGGAGCAAGCTAATTCTTAATGTCGGGTATTCAAACCCTATCGAATATGAGCCACCGAAAGGTGTAGAAATTGCGACTGAAAGTCCGATAAAGATTTCAGTTAAGGGTATCGATCGACAGCTTGTAGGTCAGGTAGCGGCGATCATTCGTGAGTTCAGAAGCCCAGAGCCCTATAAAGGGAAAGGTATCCGCTATGCTGGTGAATATATTATCCGTAAGGCCGGCAAAGCCAGTGCCAAGTAACCTGAGGTGACGTTGATGAAAACGAAAAGCAGAAATGATATGCGTATCATCCGGCACCGGAGACTCAGGAAAAATGTTTCCGGAACACCGGAGCGTCCAAGAATGGCCGTTTATCACAGTCTAAGCCATATTTACGTTCAGATTGTTGATGATATGGCAGGGCATACCCTTGTCTCGGCTTCTACTCTCGACAAAAGCCTCAGGGACACCCTTTCGGCAGGAACCTGCAATATCGGAGCGGCTGTAGCCGTAGGCAAGCTTGTTGCGGAACGCGCCCTTGAAAAAGGGATTTCGACAGTGGTATTTGACCGTGGGGGACATATGTACCACGGAAAGGTCAAAGCCCTTGCAGATGCGGCCCGTGAAGCAGGCCTGAAGTTTTAAAAGGGAGGACCGAGGATGACCATGAAACGTGTTGACGCTAAAGGCTTAGAGCTCAGCGAACGCGTAGTTGCCATCAACAGAGTAAGCAAGGTCGTAAAGGGCGGAAAACGCTTTAAATTCAGTGTACTTGTTGTTGTAGGTGACGGCGAACAGTATGTTGGCGTTGGGATGGGCAAAGCGAAGGAAATTTCTGAAGCCGTTAGGAAAGGCATAGATAAAGCGACAAAAAATCTTCAGGAATTAAAAAAAGTTGGAACAACGATCCCTCATCCGATTGATGGGCACTTTGGTGCGGCTCATGTTCTTTTAAAGCCGGCTGCTCCCGGTACGGGAGTTATCGCAGGCGGAGTTGTCCGGGCAATTATGGAGCTCGGCGGCGTGAAAGATGTGCTGACCAAAGTTATTGGGAGAACTGCCAATCCTGTCAATATTGCGTGGGCAACGCTTGAAGCTTTGCGCGAGATGAGGACGCCCGACGAAATTATGCGTCTGAGAGGGCTAGAAACCGCTCAGATAGAGGCAGAATAAGGAGGGGTCGGTTCTATGGCTAAACTTCGCATAACATGGGTTAGAAGTGCGATTGGACAGCAGGCTCGTCACAAGAAGACTATTAAAGCTCTCGGACTCAGAAAACTGCACCAGACAGTAGAGTACGAGGATGTCCCCCAAATTCGCGGTATGATTAACCAAGTCCACCACCTTGTAGAGTGGACTGTTGTTGAAGACTAGGAGGGGCACACCATGAATTTACATGATCTTCGACCTGCAAGTGGTTCACGGCGTAAAGCAAAGCGCTTGGGACAGGGGCATGGCAGCGGCACTGGCAAAACAGCTGGAAAAGGAAATAAAGGCCAGAAGTCAAGAGCCGGAGGCGGAGTACGCCCTGGTTTCGAAGGCGGTCAGATGCCCATTACACGTCGAGTTCCTAAGCGTGGATTTAATAATGCACGGTTTGCTAAAAACTATCAGATAATCAATCTTGAGGAGATAGCTGATCGTTTTGAAAATGGCTCAGTTGTGGGAGTTGAGGAGTTCTACAAGGCGGGTCTTATTCAAAACTTGACGACTCCTGTAAAAATTCTCGCGAGAGGAGAAATTTCCCAGGGCCTGACGATTAAAGCCCAGGCCTTCAGTGCCCAAGCAGCTGAAAAAATTGTAGCTGCGGGGGGGAAGGCTGAGGTGATATAAGTGCTTGATTCTTTCAGGGATGCCTTTAAGCTGCCAGATCTAAAAAGACGGATACTATTTACGCTTGGAGTTCTTTTTATTTTCCGTCTCGGCGCCCATATTCCCACGCCGGGTATTGATACTGCTGCAATGGCGCGATTATTTGAGCAGGGCGCTGGTGTGCTCGGGTTCCTTGATATATTTGCAGGTGGTGCGCTGAGGCGATTTGGCATTTTCGCCCTCGGCGTTACCCCCTACATTAACTCGAGCATCGTTTTTCAGCTTCTTGTAGTTGTTTTCCCTGCACTTGAAAAGATGCAGAAAGAAAGCGAAGATGGACGAAAGAAGATAATACAGTTTACTCGTTGGGGTACAATTCTTTTTGCCGGCATTCAGGCGGTTGGCATGACTTTTTGGCTAGGACGACTTGGTATTTTCAGTGGCGGCCTTTTTGCCGGATTGATCGTTGTTTTAACAGTAACTGCTGGTGCTGTTACTGTTATGTGGTTGGGTGAAGAAATTACGGATCATGGAATAGGCAACGGCATTTCTTTGCTTATTTTTGCAGGTATAGTTGCTCGTATTCCAGAGGCTATTCTCAGAAGCTGGCAGATGCTGCGTCTTGGCGAAATGAATATTCTTGTACTCATCCTTGCTATAGGACTCATGTTTGTTGTTATTGCAGGATGTATTTTGCTTCAGGAAGGTCAGCGACGACTGCCAGTGCAGTATGCAAAGCGTGTTGTCGGGAACAAGGTCTACGGGGGGCAGAGCACCTTTATTCCTTTAAAGGTGAATCAGGCTGGCGTTATGCCAATAATTTTCGCATCGTCAGTTCTTCTTTTCCCTTATTCCATTGCCCGTTTCTTTACTGGCAATATTGCGACAATGGTACAAAAAATGTTTGAACCGGGCAGTGTCGTATACATAGTTCTTTACATTTCGCTTATAATTTTCTTTGCATACTTTTACACGGCAGTAGTTTTTAATCCTGCTGACATCGCCAATAATATGAAGAAGTACGGCGGATTCATTTTGGGGATACGTCCTGGACGTCCTACGTCGGAATTTATTGAGAAGGTTATGTCAAGAATTACGCTGGGCGGAGCAGTATTTCTCGCCATTATCGCTCTTCTTCCCACATTAATGACAAATCTCATGGGGATTACGAGCTTTTACTTTGGAGGGACTGCTGTTCTTATCGTTGTAGGTGTAGCATTAGACACCGTACATCAGATCGAAGGTCAGCTTCTGATGCGGCACTATGAAGGTATTTTGAAACGCCGTGATTCCAAAGGCGGAGGCTTCCTCCGATTCTAAGGAGGGGGAAGAGAAAATGCGAGTTATATTGTTAGGGCCACCTGGGGCGGGCAAAGGAACTCAGGCGGCAGAAATCAAAACAAAATACAAAGTTGCTCATATCTCTACTGGGGATATACTTCGTCAAAATGTCAAGGAAAAGACAAAGCTTGGTTGCCAGGCACAAGAATTCATGAATGGAGGAAAACTTGTGCCGGATGAGATTATCGTTGGAATGATGGGAGAGCGCTTGAAAGAGAAAGACTGTGAAAAGGGTTTTCTCCTTGATGGATTTCCGCGAACCGTCCCCCAGGCAGAAGCTCTAGATCAATTGCTTGCAACAATGAATCTCTCTCTTGATGCTGTTATATTGCTTGACGTGGATGACGAAGTGGTTGTAAAAAGGCTCTGTGGACGTCGTATGTGCCGCCAATGTGGAGAGATTTACCATGTTACATTTAAACCGTCTTCACAGGGGATGCGCTGTGAGAAATGCGGAGGGGAACTTTTCCAGCGGGATGACGATAAAGAAACAGTTATTAGAAGTCGTCTCAAAGTTTATCATGACCAGACAGCTCCACTTATCTCTTATTACGACGAGAAGGGGCTTCTGAGAAAGGTGAATGCCGGAACGTCCAGCTCAAGTGTAATGGCAGAAATAGAAGCATTGGTTCAAGAGAAGGTAGCTGAATGATTACCTTGAAGAAGGAAAAGGATCTTCAATATATGCGAAAGGCTGGACAGATCGTAGCAGATGTACTTGACCTTATCGCAGAGATAGTTAGGCCCGGCATTACGACGGCTTATATAGATAAAGCCGCTGAAGATCTTATTTCAAGGGAGGGTGCCACTCCGGCTTTCAAGGGATATCGCGTTCCAGGAATACCTATTGCTTTCCCTGGAGCTGTGTGCGCATCTATAAATAATGAGATAGTTCATGGCATTCCTTCTCAAGACCGTTATCTTGAAGAAGGAGATATTATCAGTATCGATGTAGGAACCTGTTATGGCGGATATTATGGCGATGCAGCCTGCACCTACCCGGTAGGTAGAATAAGCCGCGAGAGACAGAGGCTCATCGATGTGACCCTTGAAAGCCTGAATAGAGCTATAGCAGAAGCAAAAGATGGTAATACCATTGGTGATATAGGACATGCTGTAGAGTCTTATGTTATCGGGAATGGATTTGGTCTGGTGCGGGATTATACGGGACATGGTTTAGGAATGCACTTGCACGAACCGCCGCAAGTGCCAAATTTTGGACATCCAGGCAGAGGAGTGACACTTAAGGCTGGTATGACTATAGCAATAGAGCCTATGGTAATGTCGGGAGCAGAAGATACAATTGTAGGTTCAGATCGATGGGTAGTTCTTACTGCCGATGGTTCTGACGCTGCTCATTTTGAAAGATCCGTTCTCATCACAAAAGATGGGGCTGAGGTACTTACTCCTTGGAAATGGGCCTGATCGGAGGAAGTCTGTTTCAAATAGGTCAGGTAGTGCTATCAAGGAAAGGGAAAGATGCTGGGAAATGGTATGTGGTCGTAAAGATCCAACCTGAAGATAACAGAATATTTGTTTCAGATGGCGATAAATTTCCGGTGTCCAAACCGAAAGCCAAGAATCCTTTACACCTTCAAGGAACACGATGGGTTATTGAAGAAGTTGCACAGAGGATCGCCCGAGGAGAAGAATTGGACAAAGGACGCTTACAGTATCTTTTATCCCATGTAAGGGAAAAATGAACAGTAGTCAGAAGCAGGGAGGTTGACAAAACCGTATGGCGAATAAGGACGATGTCATTGAAGTTAGGGGAACAGTCATAGAACCGCTTCCGAATGCCATGTTTAGGGTGGAATTGGAAAATGGGCACAAGATTTTAGCTCATGTTTCAGGAAAAATGAGGATGCACTTTATTCGAATTCTGCCAGGAGACAAAGTTCTCGTAGAAATTTCACCTTATGACTTGACACGAGGACGAATAGTGTATAGATATAAATAACTTGTGTTCTGCCCTTATGCTTAACCGCGGCTGGTAAAAGCATTAAATAGATAGGTCGAGAGATACCCGGAATGTCGATAAAGATCGGGTAAAGGTTTTCTCGGAGGAGCGTGGAAGAAATGAAAGTCAAACCATCGGTTAAACCGATATGCGAGCATTGCCGTGTAATACGGCGAAAAGGAGTGGTCCGGATCATTTGCAGCAAAAATCCGCGCCACAAACAGAGACAGGGTGCAAGGAGGTAACGAGCACATGGCCCGAATTGCTGGTGTAGATCTACCGCGCGAAAAGCGGGTTGAAATAGCGCTTACATATATTTATGGAATTGGACTTCCTACATCTCATTTGATTCTGGCTGCTACGGGTATTAATCCTGATACGCGAGTAAAGGATCTCACAGAAGAAGAAGCTCAGAGAATACGTAAAGAAATACAGGAGCATTACAAGGTAGAGGGAGACCTGCGCCGCGAAGTAACCATGAATATTAAGCGGTTAATGGATATTGGTTGCTACAGAGGACTTCGTCATAGGCTGGGGCTTCCTGTTCGTGGTCAAAAGACCAAAACGAACGCTCGTACACGGAAAGGGCCACGCCGTACCGTAGCTGGGAAGAAACAGGCCGGGAAGTAAGAAGCAAAGATTGAACATCAAGGAGGCTGACGGACGTGGCCAAACGTACACAGCGTAGAGGAAAAAAAAGAGAAAAAAAGAATGTAAACTATGGGGTCGCTCACATTTTTTCTACCTTTAATAACACTATTGTGAGCATCACAGATAAAGGCGGAAACATTCTATCCTGGGCTTCTGGCGGTAATGTAGGTTTTAAAGGCACTAGAAAATCTACACCCTTCGCAGCGCAAATTGCGGCTCAGCAGGCAGCCAAGACTGCACAGGACCACGGGGTGAAGGAGATCGACGTAATTGTTAAAGGGCCCGGACCTGGCCGCGAATCTGCTATTCGTTCACTGCAGGCAGCGGGACTCCAGGTAAACATGATCAAAGATGCGACGCCTATTCCGCACAACGGCTGCAGGCCGCCGAAGCGTCGCAGAGTTTAATTTCACCCCTATAAGGAGGCGAAAAACACCTAATGAGCAGATATACAGGACCCGTATGCCGTCTCTGTAAGGCTGAAGGAGTAAAACTCTTTTTAAAAGGAGATCGTTGCTTTACAGAAAAATGCGCGATAACACGGGGAGAAACTAAGAATAAACAGAGGAGAGGCAGACCTCGCGCTAAAATGAGCGAGTATGGCCTTCGACTTCGTGAAAAACAGAAATTGCGCCGTTTTTATGGTATGAATGAAGGCCAGTTCCGACGCATGTTTGGCGAAGCTTCCAGAATGTCTGGAGTAACAGGACATAATTTTCTTCAGTTGCTTGAGCGTCGCCTTGACAACATTGTTTACCGTATGGGGCTGGCTACAAGCAGAAGCCAGGCTAGGCAGTTGGTGCTTCATGGCCATTTCACAGTAGACGGGCGTAAAGTGGACGTGCCAAGCTACTTAATTCGTGCCGGTGCGGTTGTAGCTGTTGCTGAAAATAGCAAGGAAGTCGCCATAATTCGCGAAAATGCAGAAGTAGCGGCATCGAGAATGATTCCGGAATGGCTGGAGGTTAATAGCGAGCGGATGGAAGCGAAAGTGCTTTCCATACCAATGCGCGAACAGATAGATGTTCCCGTCAACGAGCAGCTCGTTGTTGAGTTCTATGCCAGATAGTAGGCGTGAAAGGTGTTGGACAAAGTGGAACTAATGCGGCCTGAGATCCGAATTGAGGAGTGTAGCTCGACCTTTGGGAAAGTTATTGTAGAGCCCCTTGAAAGAGGATATGGTGTAACGCTGGGTAACGCTCTCCGTCGCGTGTTGCTTTCCTCTGTGAAGGGGGCAGCCATTACTTCAGTCCGTGTTGATGGCGTTCTACATGAGTTCAGTACTATTCCCGGTGTGCGTGAGGACGTAATCGAACTGATGCTGAATCTTAAACACATCCCAGTGCATTCATACAGCAAGGATGTTAAAGTGTTGCACTTGGAAGCGGAAGGACCCAAACAGGTTGTTGCGGCAGATATTCAGCCCGATAGCGAAATTGAGTTTATTGATCCTGACGCGCCAGTATGCGTACTGGAAGATGGAGCACAATTATCGATGGACCTTTATATAGAACAGGGAGTTGGGTATGCCACTATTGATCGACCGCGACCTGCTTACCTTCCCGCGGATGCCCTTTTGATCGATGCGATTTACTCTCCAGTGCTGAAAGTGCATTACGACGTAGAAGCTGCCAGAGTAGGACAGCGTACTGACTATGAACGACTCGTTTTAGATGTAACTACAAATGGCGTTATTGCGCCGGATGTTGCTGTAGGAGAAGCGGCGAAGATTATCCGCTCATACTTCGGGTTTATCGTAGAGGATGTCGATAAGTTACACCCTCTTGAGGGGATTGATGAAGAAGAGGCAGCTCTTTCAGCGGATGAGGCTGCGGCAGAGGCTGCAGAAGCTGCCAAAGAAGAAGATGACCTTCTTTCTCGGCCTGTGAGGGAGCTTGAGCTTTCCATACGGAGTGAGAACTGTCTTCTTCGCGGAGGTATACACACTATCGGTGATCTTCTAACGCGTACACGGGACGACCTGCTTAAAATCCGTAACCTCGGAAAGATATCTCTCCGTGAGATAGAGGAAAGACTTGAGAAGCAGGGACTTCGCCTCAGCACAGAGAAAAGCGAAGAGAAAGCAGTAAAGGAGGACTAGTTCCATGAGACACCGTATGGATCATAGAAGGCTTGGCCGTTATGGAAGTCATCGCAGAGCGATGCTCTCAAATTTGGCAGCGAGTCTTTTTATAGAAGGAAGCCTTACCACAACGGTGACCCGGGCGAAGGAACTTCGCCGTGTAGCCGAAAAATTTATTACAAGGGCCAAGGGCGGCTCAGTTCACGACCGTCGTATTATACGTGCTCGTCTTGGGCATAAGGAAGCTTCTATAAAACTATTTGAAGATTTGGCAAAACGATATGCCAATCGCCCAGGTGGTTACACGAGAATAATTAAGACCGGCCCCCGCCTCGGCGATGGCTCGCCTATGGCAATTATAGAGCTGGTTGAATAGCAATGACCCCAAAGATAGTCTGTACGCTTCAGGGTGTAGGTTTTTCCTACCCTGAAGCGGACAGTTCTGCACTTGACCAGGTGAGCTTTCAGGTCAGGGAAGGGGAATGGCTGGCACTATTGGGCAGCAATGGTTCAGGTAAATCAACGCTTGCCAAACATTTGAACGCCCTGCTGCTTCCTTCGCAGGGCGCTTGTTTTGTTTATGGCATGGATACTCGTGAAGAGAAAAATCTATGGGCGATTCGAAGCCACGTGGCCATGGTTTTTCAAAATCCCGACAATCAGATAGTAGGGACTGTCGTGGAGGACGATACTGCCTTTGGACCAGAAAACATAGGACTTTCTCCTCTCGAAATTCGACAGCGTGTGGACTGGGCTCTTTCTGTGACAGGGCTGTCCCATAAGATGCAAAATCCAACGTATTCTCTTTCTGGCGGTGAAAAACAGCGATTGGCTGTGGCGGGGGCATTAGCCTTAGACCCTCCGTGCCTTGTGCTTGATGAACCTACAGCCATGCTTGATCCACAAGGGCGTCGAGACCTGCTTGACGTGTTAAAAACACTTCATGCTCAGGGTAGAACGATAATTTACATTACTCATCGCCTTGAAGAAACAGTTCATTGTGATAGAGCGCTTGTTTTAAAAAGTGGGAAAGTTCAATGGGATGGCACCATTTCAGAACTTTTTCGCCACACAGAAAAACTCAATGAATGGGGTTTGGAATGTCCGCCTTTTATTGAATTATGGCAAATGCTGGTTGCAGAGCGGCTGATCTCTGAAAAAACGCCTGCAACAGTGGATGGAGTACAAAAGGCTTTATGTCAATTATTATAAAAAATCTCACCCATACATATCACCCTTCTACGCCGCTTGAAACAGTGGCCTTAGAAGGGATTAACCTAACAACAGAAAAGGGGCAATGGCTCTCCATAGTTGGCCATACCGGTAGTGGAAAATCTACTTTGGCACAACACCTTAACGCTTTGATCGTTCCTGAAAAAGGCGAGGTTATCGTGGAAGGCTTCGTTTCTCGCCCCAAAAGCCAGGATTTGCGGAAGATCAGACGACTTGTGGGCCTTGTCTTTCAATACCCGGAACAGCAGCTATTTGCTGAAACTGTTTTTGACGAAGTAGCTTTTGCTCCAAGAAATTGGGGTGTCTCAGAAGAAGATTTGGAAAAAGTAGTTAATGAAACCTTATTAGAGGTAGGTATCCCATTAGATTTTCTTGACAGGAATCCATTTCAACTATCAGGAGGAGAAAAACGACGAATTGCGCTGGCTTCTGTTCTTGCCGCTGAACCTGCTTACCTGGTTCTTGATGAGCCGACAGCCGGTCTTGATGCGACTGGCCGTAAGGACCTTATTAAATTACTGTCAAAACAGAAGAAGAAGGGGAGAGGCATTATCTTTGTAACTCACGATCTTGAAACAGCGCTTATGTCCAGCGACTCCATTTTGGTGCTTGAAGGAGGGCGGGAAGTAGTGCAAGGTGCTCCAGGCAAAATAATAGAGGAATTGAGCCGTGGGGCAATAAGGGGCCTTCGTATGCCAGAAGTCCTTGAACTAGCTATGTGTCTTGAGCAAAAGGGCTGGGCAGTTCCCTTGACATGGAGTCATTACGACCTTTTTGAGTCTTTGAAAAAGCAGGTGAGATTGTCATGAAGTTTATGAATCACCTCACCTTTGGACAATACGTTCCAGCTCAATCTATTATCCATGCTATTGACCCTCGATGCAAAATTATAGGAACTATATTTCTTTTGACAGGGATTTTCCTTGTAAAACACCCTCTAGCCTTCGGTGTTTGGGGGCTTTTGCTTCTGCTCATCAATTATTTATCCAGGCTGCCTCTTTCTCTTGTTCTTCGTTCTGCGCGGCCTGTGGTGATACTTGTCGTTTTTACAGCAGTGATTCATCTTTTTTTTACCAAGGGGACACCCATTTTTCAATGGGGCATTATTACTGTTACAAAAGAGGGTTTTCGAATGGGTGTCTACATGGGCCTCCGACTGTTGTTTCTTGTCCTCTTTGCTAGTTTTCTAACTCTAACAACAAGCCCAATGGAGTTGGCCGATGGGTTAGAAAAACTATTTTCACCTTTGGCCCCTATGGGTTTTCCTGCCCACGAACTGGCAATGATGATGACCATAGCCCTTCGTTTTATTCCCACTCTTCTTGATGAAACAGATCGTATAATGAAGGCACAGTTAGCCCGTGGAGCAAACCTTGATAAAGGAAATCTCTGGCAGCGTTTACGCGCTATGCTCCCCGTTCTTGTTCCTCTTTTTGTTATA
Source organism: Aminobacterium sp. EBM-42 (assembly GCF_001896635.1). Classification (NCBI taxonomy): domain Bacteria; kingdom Thermotogati; phylum Synergistota; class Synergistia; order Synergistales; family Aminobacteriaceae; genus Aminobacterium; species Aminobacterium sp. EBM-42. Next base: position 112,274 of record NZ_MPPC01000027.1, on the reverse strand, counting down.
GTTTTTCAAAGGGCGGAGGATCTTGCCACGGCCATGGAGGCCAGGTGCTACAGAGGTGGTAATGGGCGTACTCGTCTAAATCCGCTTCTCTGGAAAAGGCGCGATACTGTAGCTTTGCTTCTTCTCGTTTTCTCTTTATCCCTTCTTATCTATGTTGATCGTATGGTAATTCTCTAATGCGTTATGCAGCAGTTGTATCCTACGATGGGACAGCTTTTTGCGGGTGGCAGAGGCAACTAGGAGTAGCCAGTGTCCAACAAAGCCTGGAAGAAGCCTTGTCCAAACTTTGCGCAACTTCTATCCCCATTGTCGCAGCTGGCAGAACTGATGGGGGAGTCCATTCAAGAGGGCAAGTTATTTCTTTCTCTCTACCTTCCTTTTGGGAACCAAGAAGACTCGTCCTCGCCATTAATTTCTATTTGCCTGAAACTGTGCGTATAATGGGAGTTTTCCCAGTAGAAGAGAGTTTTAGCGCGAGGTTCTGTGCCTTGTGGCGGGAATACCGCTATTATATTTGGCATGGTCCAGCTTTCCCCCCCTACCTGGCACAAAGAGCGTGGTGGAATCGTTGGCAATGGGACAAAACTGCAGTAAAGAAGGCGTGCGAATACTTAGAGGGAACCCATAATTTTAAAGCATTCTGTCCGATCAAGGAGTGCCCTGAAGATACAGTTCGCACAATTTTACGCATAAAATATCTAAGGAGCGGACATCTTTCTGTAATTACAGTGAGAGGCAATTCTTTTCTTATGAATATGGTACGATCAATAGTTGGAAGTCTTGATCTTGTTGGTAAAGGGAAAAATGATCCGGAGTGGATAAAGGAACTTCTTGATGACGAAAAAAAGGATCGCACTTATGCAGGAATGACGGCTCCAGCCCATGGGCTTTATTTTTGGAAGGTCTGCTATAATGCCCATTGCTTTCTTACTATTCCGGAAATACGAGAAAGGGAGATAACAGACGTATTAATCCCTTCTGATTTTGCGTAGAAACACATATAATATTTTCCTGAGAGTGGGAATGTTTTTCTGATAAGGAGGCTACGTTCGTGTTTGGAAGCGATATAGGCATAGACCTGGGAACAGCTACAGTCATTATTTACGTTAAAAACAAGGGTATAGTGCTGCGAGAACCGTCTGTTGTAGCGATTGACCTTGAAAACGGTAAAATTCTTGCAGTTGGGAACGAGGCCAAAAATATGGTGGGACGAACACCAGGAAATGTTATTTCAGTGCGACCCCTTCGAGACGGGGTTATTGCGGATTATTCCATGACAGAAGCCATGCTTCAGTATTTTATGAAGAGGATCAATAAAGGTTTTCGACGTTTCTTTAGAAATAGAGTGATGATCTGTGTCCCTTCAGGGGCGACAGATGTTGAAAGACGGGCGGTGCTGGAAGCAGCAGTAGAAGTTGGAGCGAGGTCTGCCTTCTTAATTGAAGAACCTATGGCTGCCGCAATTGGCGCTAACCTCAACGTGGAAGAACCCAGAGGCAAAATGATCGTAGATATCGGAGGGGGAACAAGTGACATTGCTGTTATTTCTTTAGGAGGCATCGTAGTTTCAAAATCCCTGCGCATTGGCGGGGATAAATTTGATGAAGCTATTATGCGTTATCTTAGAAAACACTATAGCCTTGCCATAGGGGAACAGACAGCTGAAAATTTGAAAATTATGATTGGTACTTGTGGCCAGCAGGATGAGGAAATGTCCATGGTTCTTAAAGGCAGAGATCTCGTTCAGGGGTTGCCTCGGCAGATAGAAATAAGCAGTACTGCGGTAAGCCAGGCTATTGGGGAAATGATCCAGACACTTGTTGACGGCGTCAGAAATGTGCTTGAAATAACGCCTCCAGAACTTTCAGCTGATATTATAGATGGTGGAATAGTCTTAACCGGCGGTGGATCCCTCCTCCGTGGTCTTCCTGAGCTTATTACGGAACAGACAGGTATTAACTGTTTTTGCGCTGATGATCCCATGGAGAGTGTTGCCCTTGGAACAGGTAAGGCACTGGCTGAAATAGACAAGCTTAAGACCACTGGGCGAAGTGGCATTCTCATGACATCCTCCCGCAAAGGGCGAAAGAAAGCGCGTTAGGGGAAGATGGATAATCCACAGATTTGGTGGAGTGATGGCCTTCATTTTGCCTGTTTGGGGTGTGGTCGATGCTGTAGAGGAGAACCTGGCGCAATCTGGGTTTCCGAAGAAGAAGAAATAATTATAGCAGCGTGGCTGACTGAATTTATCTGTTGAAGTTTTTAGGAATAGTTATGAAACAAGACGATGGGGACCTTTAAGCCTAAAAGAGAAGTGTGGAGGAGACTGTATTTTTTATAACCGAGAAGGGGCAAGATGCTCAATTTATCCCGTAAGACCTTCACAGTGTTCTCTTTTCCCTTTTTGGCCTTCTATTTTGGCAACAAAGGAAAGCTGGGATCGCGCAGCGACTCTTTGTCCAGGAATGAACGAGGGGCATTTATTTACTGCTTTAGAGATTGAAAGCCTGCTCAGACAGTTTCCCGCTTCAATCCCATCTCTGTAGTTTTGCTGAAAATGAGGATTGTCCTATGTGGCGATCTCCATTTCATGTTATAAAAAGACTAGCTCCAACTTCAACTGTAAGAGGTGACGTTGAAATACTCAACCAGATTATTATCATTATTGAAATGGAGGAAGAAGTGTGCAGGCCCAGATATGGTCTGATATGAACTGGAAACTCATCATTACTCTTCTCATGGTGAGCGCCATTTTAGCTTATTTTGGAGACCGCGTGGGGATGCGTATAGGGAAAAAGCGCATTTCCCTTTTTGGTTTGCGTCCCCGCCACACAAGTCAGATAATTACTGCTTTCACAGGAGTGGTTATTTCAGTGGGGATATTGCTCACCATGTCAGTTGTATCAGAAAATGTACGGACAGCTCTCTTCTCTATGAAGTTTCTACAGAGTCAGATTATCAATCTTACGGCAGAGCTGCAGGAAAGTCGGGATGAAGCACAGCTTGCGTCAATTCGCCTGATGGAAAGTCAAAGTAAACTGGAAGAACAGGAAAAGAAGCTCCGCGAAATACAGGGTCAGCTTGCCAAGGTTCAACCTGAACTCGAAAAGGCTCAAAAAGAGCTGACTGGCTTGAAAGGAGAAAAAGACTCCTTAAAAAAAGAGAAGGTCAAGCTTGACCAGGAAGTATCCCGTCTCCGTCAGGAAGCCGACCATCTTCGGGAAGGTCTGGTTCAGGTGCGAAGTGGCAGGATAGCCGTTTTTGCCGGAGAGCTTCTTGGACAGCAGGTGGTTCCACCTGGAAGTTCTCAAAAAGAGGTGGAGGCCATTTTTGAGAGCCTGCGACGGAGGGCCGAGCTTATGGTGTCCCTTCGAACAGGCATATCTGCTGATACTATTATTCTTGATGTTGATTTGAAAGTGGAAAGAACTAAAATACAAGAGTGTGTCAATGCTTTAGAGCGTAAATTTATAAGAATTCTGGCCGGTTCAAATGCTTTGCTTGGTGAAGATGTCCGAGTCAGATATGAGGTCCATGACAGCAAGCTTGTCTATCAGAAAGGAAAAGTGGTCGCTTCCCGACTATGGCAGCCTGATGCAGCTGATGCAGCTGATGCAGAGTCTTTTTTACACGACCTTCTCGCAGAGTTAAACCAACGGGCTGTGACCGAGGGGATAATGCCTGATCCTGCAAGTGGAAAAATTGGCGCTATGGATGCCACACACTTCTTTGAGACTGTAGAAATACTTCAGGAAACTCGGCAGGAAGTGGAAGTTGTTGTAGTTGTGGCAGAAGATATTTACACTGAAGGGCCAGTGAAAATAAAATTTGAAGTAGTGCCCTTGGGAGATAGGTTACAGGGGGAATAATTTATGCTTATTGTGGCGTGTCAGATATGTGGAGAAACAAAAGTTCTAGCGGGAACCCCAGACGTAGATGGCATTGCCCGTGCCATGTGGATTTGCCCTAGATGCGGGACTGGTCAGGTTGTGCAGCTCCAGGTTTCAGCTGACGCAAGAAAGAGTGATCTAAGAAAAATAGTTCACGGAATGTCCTTTCCAAAGGTGACAGAATCTCATGAAAACAAAGCTTGATTATGCTTTTTATGATAGCAAGAAGGCGGTGACTTCATCAGAGCTCAGAGAACTCTATCGTTTTACCTTGTGGGGTAAAAGCCGTTCTCTTGAGGACATAGAGCGGATGCTTGAGGGAACCACTATGTGTTTTTCAGTACGGCATGAAGAGAAACTGATAGCCTTTTGCCGTATATTGACAGATTTTATTTTTCGCGGCTCCTTGTGGGATATAATGGTCCATCCTGATTTTCAGGGGAAAGGCATCGGTTCTGCACTCATCAATTATGCTCTTACCCATCCTGCGATTCGTGCCATCCCCCTTATTATTACCTACACGAGTGAACTTGAACCTTTCCTCACTCAGTATGGTTTTGAGCGCAAAGAAGGAGCCCTTATGCTTTTACGGCGCCCCATTGAATATTCTTAGCCTGGGGAGAAACCTCAAGAGGTGGGTAGAGCATTTTTTATGGCCTGTAGAATGTCCTGTTTGTGGAAGGATCGCTTCAACAGGTTGTCTCTCCTGTCTTGAAAATCTTATTCATAATCCCATAATACGTGAGCTAGGCGGAGATCTAACTCTCATGTCTGGATCCACTCATCACGATACGTGCAGGGATCTTGTTCTCCGTTTGAAGTATAGGGGATATGGTCAGTTAGGTGTTGTAATGGGTCAAGCCCTGGCAAAGGTCCTGCCACCTGTTGACTGTGATGCCCTTGTGCCCATCCCTCTTCATAAACAGAGCCGGCGTCCGTGGAATCAGGCGAAACTCATAGCAAAAGGGATAGCCATGGAATGGCGAGTGCCAGTAGTGGAGTTGCTTGTCTGGAATCCGAAGGCTGGCTTTCAGACTTCTTATAGTTCTATAGAACGGCGGTTAATGGCGGAGAATGCTCTTGTTTTTAAGGGAGTGAGAAGAGGCCGCCAGCAGGTACGAGCAGTAGTTTTGATAGACGATGTGAGTACTACTGGCACAACTTTGCGGCGGGCAGCCTGTACACTGAGTGAACACTCCATCTCTGTAAAAAAAGCTATAACGTGGTCGACATCCCTTCGTTATTATCGCTAATATATAGAGCTGGCATGTTTTGGCAGCTTAACTGGTTAGTTTGATTAAATAGAATCCAGAATCAGTATTTTCACCTGGACTTCTTGCTTTTTCAACGTTACAATTTGCCAAGGTGAGTAACTTTTCCCGTCTTGGAGGAGGTCATTGAATGATAGTTTCGAAAAAACTGGTCTTTATAGTTTCTCTTGCCGTTTTGGCAGTGGTCATGGTTGCAGGGTGTTCCATGGCTGAAGAAAAAATTGGTGTGATCGACTCACAGAAGATCGTTTTCCAGCACCCAAAATTTGAAAGTGTCACCCAGCAGCTGAAGGTGATCAGCCAGACAAAAGAGAACGAAATGAAGGCCGCCGTAGACAAAGAAACAGATCAGAACAAAAAAATGGAAATTTACCAGACGAAACGTAGAGAGCTTGCCACGGAAGAGCAACGTTTAATGGAGCCTCTCTTCAAAGAATCTCAAATAGCAGTAAGAACTGTGGCAAAGGTCAAGGGGATTACTGTTGTTATTGAGAAAAGCGCAGTTTACTTTGGGGGCATAGATATTACTGACGATGTTATTCAAGAGCTCAAGAAGACCGCAGCAACCAAGTAGGTTGAATTAATAAGTTAGGAACTGTTCAGGGTTGTGCCCCTTGCCGGCGCAACCCTGTTTTTATATATGGTAATAATTACAGAGAGGGATTTAATATGAAAAAAAGGATACTTGTAACGGACATAGACGGCACCCTTTCTCATGGAGAAGAGGTTCATCCAGATGTGGCGGCCGCCTGTACTCGTCTCAGAGAGAACGGCTGGGAAATTATGGTAGCGACAGGTCGGATCCTTGCCACTTCTAAGAACCATATTAAAGCCATTGGAGCATGGCTTCCTGCCATAGTATATGACGGAGCCCGTCTCATGGATCCTCTCACGGGAAAGTCCCTGTGGGAAGCTGCTTTGTCTTCTCGTGCTGTCGATATGGTGCTGACAGAGGGCTGGAGTGCCCCTCTTGAGCTTCAGATCTTTACAGATGAGGCGGCTATATGCAGAAAAAAAGACAAGGAAACCCGCCTTTTTTTGACAGAAGCAGACGTGCCAGTATACGATAATTTGCAGACTCCCCATGTAGACGAACGGGTTTTTCGTATTATTTTTTATGGCAGCGAACATGAGGTTCTGCAATTGGAAGAGCGCATTGGAGAGACATTGCATGACCATGTTGACGTAATGCGTTCTGGAAAGAATTTTCTTGATGTTGTTCCTCTTGGCGTTTCTAAGGGGGCAGCACTTTCTCATTACGTGGATCAGCTTCAACCAGGCCCTGAGATTCTTGTGGCTGCAGGAGACCACTGTAATGATTTGGCTCTTTTCGATATAGCCCATCTTAGGGTGGCGCCCCGTGATGCTGTGCCGCAAATACTGGAGCGTGCCCATGTAGTGATGCCCCCTGCCCATGCGCAGGGGTTTGTCCGCCTTATAGATTTTCTACTTTCAGGCCATTGGACCAATAGCAGTAGAACAAAACGTGTAGTATTATAAAAAAGCAAATAATTAACTCTCCGACCATAATTAATAAGGAGGATACTCATGGCTGAGATTAAAAAATGGGTTCTTGAACAAATGGAATTTCCAGAGGATTGTAATATTATTCTAGGGCAAAGCCATTTTATTAAAACCATTGAAGACCTATACGAAGCCCTTATCACAGCGTCTTCTTCCCTTCAGTTTGGCATCGCTTTCTGTGAAGCTTCTGGAGACTGTCTTATACGGCACGACGGAAATGCAGAAGACCTTAAGAAAATAGCCGTAGAAAACATTCAAAGATTGAGTGCGGGGCATACCTTTATAATAGTTTTGAGAAATGGTTATCCTATTAATGTTCTGGATCGTATCAAGAACTGTCAGGAAGTATGTCATGTTTTTGCTGCAACCGCTAACCCCATTCAGGTTGTTATCTGTGAGTCTCACCAGGGGCGTGGAGTTGTGGGGGTCATAGATGGCTTTCTTCCCAAAGGGGTAGAAGGTGACGATCATATAGCAGCGCGGAAAGGGTTATTGCGTGACATTATAGGATATAAGCGATAGGAAGGGATAAAGCGACGGTTGTATAGTAGAAGAAATGGTTAACTAGGGGGTCTGAGGATGAAGCTCCGCGAAGTGGTAGAGCATATTAATGGAGACGTTCTATATGGCGAAGAACTGCTCGATTCTATCGAGATAGAGTATGCTTATGGTGCAGATTTGATGAGTGACGTCTTAGCCTTTGCGAGACCAGGTTCTCTTTTGCTTACTGGGCTTACGAATGTCCAAATAATTCGAACGGCCCAAATGCTTGATATTCCAGCAGTGGTCTTTGTTCGGGGGAAGCGCCCCCAGGAGCCTGCTATCAAACTGGCATCCCAATTAGGCATGCCAGTGATACTAAGTCACTGTAGCATGTTTGAGACCTGTGGTGTTCTTTTCAGAGAAGGAGTGTTGCCGTGCAATATCCCGGCGAGAGAGGTGTAAGTTGTGAATGAACCATATATTGAAGAATATGTAGTGGCAGGCCGTGACTTTAGCACTATAGGCGAGGCATCTACCCAATTCAAGGCAGCAATGAAAATGCTAGGTATTCCCTCTATAGTGGCCCGCAGGGCATCTATTGTGGCTTACGAATCGGAAATGAACCTGGTCCTCCACGGTGGCGGCGGTGTTATACGCCTTGTAGTTTATACAGACAAACTTGAGGTGTGGGCTATTGACAGGGGGCCAGGAATAGCTGATATAGGTCTTGCTATGCAGGAAGGATATTCCACTGCGACAGATGAAATACGAGAGCTAGGCTTTGGTGCTGGTATGGGATTGCCTAATATTAAACGACATTCTGATGAAATGTCCATTGATTCTGCAGTAGGGAAAGGGACGGTTTTGAGCGCGACTATTTTCTTTCAAAAAGAGTAGGAGGTAAGCTCATGGCTGGAGGGGTAAGAGTACAGGAAGTTCGATGCCGAGGCTGTGCCAATTGTATAAAGACATGTCCCACGGAGGCAATGCGAGTGTTGACTGGATGTGTGCACATTATCTCTGATCTTTGCATAGATTGCGGAGAATGCATTCGTAAATGCAAAGAAAAGGCTATCATACTCAATGAAGATGAATGGGAGCTTCTGAGATCCCAAAAAAAACTTGTTCTCATTGCTGATCCCTGTTTTTATGTTCAGATAGGGTCCTGCGGGTCACCCTTTCTCATGAAAGAAGCTCTTCATGCAACGGAAATGGAGGATATCCTCGACTGTGAAGCATTAGCTTTTGATGTAGCGGCATATGCTATTGCGCGCCTTGTGGAATCAGAAAGACAAGAGCATCTCCCCTTTATCTCTACCTATTGCCCAGCAGTTATTCGTCTGATACAGATAAATTTTCCAGAGCTTATAGGTCGTCTTGTCCCCGTAGAATCCCCACTGGAATCAAGTGTTATTATCTGGCGCCAAGTGACTGGCCGAAAAGATGAACTAACTCTCATTTCGCCATGTCCAGCAAAAACAACCCTCGTTCGAAATCCTGTAGGGCGCGAACTCAGTTCTATAGCCTACTCTGTTTCAATAAGACGGGTAGTTCATGATATTTTGGCGGGAAGCCCTAAAATGTCTGGTGAAGAATCCCATAAGATCAATGATCGATGGATTAAGTGGTCTATTACTGGCGGTGAATCTCGCCATATTTCTTCTTTCGCCCGCCGTCCTCTTCGCACGGTTTCCGTTTCCGGTTTGAGGAATACTATAGACCTCCTGACAGAGCTTGAATTAGGAAGGTTGCGAGGAGTGGATTATGTGGAGTGCAGGGCCTGTGACCTTGGATGTATTGGAGGGGTAGGGACCCATGAATCCCGTTTTTTATCCCGCCTTCGTATTGACGCAATGAAAGTAGATTGGAAAGTGACAGATGAGGAAAAGACTCACATTGAAAAATGGTATAAGAAAGGCGTATGGGAGCTAGAACAGGCCATTCAACCGAAACAGCGTCTCCCACTTTCCAGTGATTTGGGAGAAGCCATGGCGAAGCTTAAGGAAATGAATGCTATTTACGCTGAGTTGCCTCACATTGATTGTGGTTCTTGCGGACGACCTTCCTGTCGAGCCATGGCTGAGGATATTGTGCGAGGCAAAGGAGAAATGACAGACTGCATTTTTAAACTTAGAGACCGGATCCATGATTTGAGCAAGGAGATCTCGGAACTTTCGGGGAAAGTGCCTCATGCCTACGGATCATAGATCATAAAAGGGGGGAAGGAGTGTGAATATTCAGTACATTATTGATAGCCTGGAGCTTGAAGTTGTGTCCCTTGGGCGACCAGAAATAGAGATCAGCGGTGCTCTTGCGGGTGACTTGCTCAGTTTTATTATGGCTTCAGCAAGGGAAAAATGGGTATGGATCACTATTCAGACCCATTTGAACATCGCTGCAGTTGCCGTGCTAAAGGATGTTCCTTTTATTATTATTGCGGGAGGCCGCAGGCCGGCAGAAGATCTTATAGAACGCTGCAAGGAAGAAGATCTGACCCTCGCCAGTTCGTCCCTTTCTGTATATGAAATTTGCGGACGGCTTTATGAAATGGGCCTACGTGCTTTGTGATACGAAGTTGAAGTTAAGGCCTTATTATGTAGACCTTCACATCCATACGGTGCTATCCCCTTGTGGCGAACTTGAAATGGGAGCCCATGATATTGTATCAAAAGCGCGGCAGGAAGGAATTCAGATCATTGCCATTACCGATCATAATTCTGCTCTGAACGTGCCTGCTATTACAAAGGCTGCAGGTGGGAGCCCAGTAGTGATCCCCGGTCTTGAAGTTCAAACGGCAGAAGATATACACATAGTCACCCTTTTCAGAGATTGCCAGGTTGCCTCAGATTATCAGCGGTGGCTGTGGGAGCGTATGCCAGGCCTTAGAAACCGCCCGGAGGTGTTTGGTGATCAATTGGTGATTTCCGAGAAGGACGATATTCTTGACGAAGAGGAAATATTACTTGTCCAGGGGGTGGGATATTCTGTTGATGAAGTAGCCCTCGAAGCGAAGGGAAGGGGAGGCCTTGTGATCCTTGCCCATATTGACAGGCCATCTTTTTCCTATACGGCAGTACTAGGGCCAATCCCTTCCTCCTTTCCCGCCGATGCCCTTGAGATCTCCTGGCGATGTTCCTCAGAAGAAGTCGAGGTTTTCCGAGAGGAATATCCAGAATGGACATTTATCCGTTCCTCGGACTCCCATTGGTTGAGAAGCCTCTGTGTAGAAAACTGTTCGGTCCTTCTTCTGGCGGAACCTACTTTCGATGAAATTGCAAAAGCTATCAGAAAAGAAGATGGCCGATGTGTAATTGGTCCCTGGCCCAATTATTTCTAATGACTGGAATGGCGTTTTTCTAATTCGGCCCAGATTTCCTGCAGAGAAACGCCAGATGAGAGAAGGCCGACCATCAAATGATACACTAGATCTGCTGCCTCATAGATCACTTCATCTCTCTCACCGACAGCAATAGCTAGAGCAGTTTCCACTCCCTCTTCCCCTATTTTTTGTGCTGCCCTTTTGGGGCCCGATTGAATTAAACTGGCAGTGTAGCTTTCTTTGGGGTTATGATGCTGACGTTCTTTCAGATATTTCCAAAGTTGGCCAGGGAATGTTGCCTTCCCGGGCATTTCCTCTGTAAGTGTGCGGAAAAAACATGACACCTCACCTGTATGGCATGCGGGACCTGCTGGCTCGACTACGGCCAGGATAGCATCCCCATCACAATCTAGACGTAATTCCATGACTCTCAATGTATTGCCACTTGTCTCTCCTTTGTGCCAAAGTAACTGTCGGGAACGGCTCCAAAAGACCATTTCTTTTCTTTTTTCTGTTTCCTCAAGGGATTGACGATTTGCATAGGCCACCATAAGGACCTCTCCACTTTCTCCATCTTGCACCACTACGGGAATGAGTCCCTTTTCATCGAAGTTGATGTTGGTGTAATCAATCATGGCTTATGCCTCCAGATAACGTATGGCAATATGCTGCTCTTTCAGCCACTTTTTAAGGTCGGGTATGTCTACAATTCCAAAATGGAAGATGGATGCGGCCAAAGCTCCATCGCAACCAACGTTAAAAGCTTCGAGGATATGTTCTTTCGTACCCGCTCCTCCCGACGCTATTATGGGAACAGGAACCATAGTTGCGACCTGCGAGAGAAGAGGGATGTCGTAACCTATTTTGGTACCGTCACGATCCATGGATGTGAGCAGAATTTCCCCACATCCCAGGTCTACACCCTGACGAATCCATTGAAGAGCATCAATCCCAGTGGGTGTTTGTCCCCCCTCAATATAAACTTCCCAGCGGCCCGGTTTCACCTCTTTTACATCAATAGCAAGAACAATAGCCTGCCGTCCCAGCAGTGCGGCACATTCTTCGATTATTTCGGGATTTTTAACTGCGGCGGTGTTGAGGGCAATCTTGTCTGCTCCAAGGGCAATAATTTCCCGAGCCTGTTCTGCAGAAGAGATGCCTCCGCCTACGGTGAAAGGAATAAAGATACGGTCAGCCACCTCTTTTACCCAGCTTTTCATGGTGCAACGTCTTTCTACAGATGCGGAGATGTCAAGAAAGACAAGCTCGTCGGCCTGTTCCTCCATGTAACGCAATGCCATTTCTGCGGGGTTGCCTGTATCTTTAAGATTTACAAAATTTATTCCAGTTACAACCCGTCCGTTTTTTACATCGAGACAGGGAATAATTCTTTTTGTTAACATGACATCACCCTCTTCAATGCTTCGCACAGATTAAAATCTTTTTCATACAACACTTTTCCAAGCACTGCTCCAGCAATGTTTAAAGCCCGGAGGTCTTCCAGTTCTTTTATTGAAGATATGCCCCCCGCTGCAATAATAGAAAAACCTGGGAATTCCAGTGATAGTTTGGAGTAGAGGGAAAGATCCGGTCCCAACCCTGTTCCGTCTCTATTTACAGATGTAACAAGGACAGTCCTGTAACCAGCTGAATATAAAAAAGAAAGATAGGCCAGGGGAGAGGAGGAAGAAGTGCAAGTCCACCCTTTGACAGCTACTTTGCCATCTTTAATATCAACAGCTGGAATGATCCTGTCTCCCCATAAAGAGAAAAGTTCGGGGGCAATTTCTCTATTTTCTGCGAGGAGACTGCCTACATATAGACGATTGGCACCCGCTCTAAAACCTTCTTCCACATTTTGAAGAGACCGCAGGCCTCCTCCGTATTGAACCATAAGGCCAAGGTTCTTTAAGGGTTCGATCACTTGAAGGTGGGCCGGATGCCCTGCTTGCGCTCCTTCCAGATCAATAATGTGGACCCATGAACTGCCAGCTCTGAGGAAAGCCTTTGCTGCTGTTATGGGAGCAAGAGCGTAGTCAGTACGCTGATTGAAGTCGCCCTGTTTTAAGCGGACGATTTTCCCTTTATAGAGATCGATAGCCGGATAAAGGATCATTATGAATGCCTCCGTAAAAGATCAATAGCGCCTTTAAGTATGGAGAGTCCCGCTGAGCCACTTCTCTCTGGGTGAAACTGAAAGGCGGCGACAGAATCACGAAGACATATGGCAGAAACCTCCCGTTCTTCTACTCTTGCAATAGCTACGGTATCATTAGTTTGAGGGAGGCCGTAGCTATGTACGAAATAAAAGTAGTCATTACTATGACAACTTTTTTCAAGGCCCTGGGCAGAACGGATCCATTCTAGAGAGTTCCACCCCATGTGGGGATATTTTTGAGTTCCAAGATGCCGGATAACCCCTTCTAAAAAGCCTAATCCCTTGCGATATCCGCCTTCTTCCCCTCCTTCACAGAGGAGATGCAGCCCGAGGCATATTCCGAGCAGAGGATGCCCCTTTTCAACCCATTGAGAAAGAAAGAAGGGCCAGCCTTCTTTCTCCAGAGCACTCATGGCAGGAGCGAAGGCGCCTACTCCCGGGAGTATTAAAAGATCTATGCTGTTATTGATCTGATCAGGGCAACGAAGGATTGTGGATCGCTCATTATGAAAAGATAGGGCTCGTTGGACATTTCCTACATTTCCAGCTCCATAATCAATAATGCCGATCATGTAAGAACCCCTTTCGTAGACTGAAGTTCTTCTTCTGAAGCAAGAGCTTGTTTCATGGCTCGCCCAATGCCTTTAAAAAGAGCTTCCGCTCCGTGATGGCTGTTATCCACTGCAAGGAGGCGGCCATGAATCGTTATATGGCTTTCTCTGCAAAAAGCCCGCCAGAACTCAGGAATTAATTCCAGGTCAAATGTACCGCATGAAGAAGAAAGAAAACAGCCATCCCAGACAAACTGTCCTCGACCACTTATATCTACAGCTACGAGAGCAAGGGAACCGTCCATGGGCATGGCACACCAGCCGTAACGGGCAAGGGGTCGGCTTTCCAGTTCTTTTAAAAATGCCCGACCTATAAGAATCCCAAGATCCTCAGTAAGGTGGTGGGCATCTACTTCAATATCGCCGGAAGCGGTGATCTTCACCGAAATGCCGCTATGAAAGAAAAAAAGATCAAGCATGTGGCAAAGGAAGCCGCAAGGGATATCTAGGTGGCGTTCTTTCCCTGGAATAGAAAGTTGTAAACTGATAGATGTTTCAGTGCTTTCCCTGCTAAGTTCAGTGGACATCTTTTACCACACCTTTCTGTCGTCCTATCCTTTGAAGAAGCTCCGACATTTGGGGCCATCTCAGAGAAGTGCTTTGTCGACTGGCTACAAGACGGAGAGAAACCTTTGCAACTTCCTGTAGTACTACAAGCTTGTTTGCCTGAAGAGTAGTTCCTGTCTGCACAATATCGAGGATGCAATGGGCCATTCCTAGGGCAGGAGCCAGCTCTATAGACCCGTGGAGGTGGATTATCTCTACTTGAACGCCAAGGGAAGAAAAATATATATCAGCGATACGTGGGTATTTTGTAGCTATTTTTAGCCACATAAGTTCAGATGGGTGCCCTGTAAAGATGGAGCGGAGTTCCTCTGGTCCAGCCACCACAATTCGGCACTTCCCACGTTCTGTGTCTGCAAGTTCCACCAGATCGATGGCACTTTCCTGAAGAACGTCATTTCCCACAAGAGCCAGATCCGCAACGCCATAACTTACATATAAGGGTACGTCAGTTGGCTTTGCAAGAATATAGCGGTAATTATTTTCCTGCACCACGAGCCTACGGCCCGCTTTTCGCAGCTCGGCCGTAGGTAATCCCATGTTATCACACAGATCTATGGCTTCTTTCATAACTCGACCGGTGGGGAGGGCAAGAGTTAACACGTATACTCCTCCCTAATCCATTGGGAAAGAGCCATGATCTTTTCGGTTTCCAGGTGCGTTACTGTTTCTTTTTCCAAATCGACCCACCATTGGCATCCTCTCATCCGGGCTGACTCATAGGATTGATCCCTGTTCTTATTCCAGCTCATTTCTCCGTCAAAGCCAACAGACAATATGGTCCATGCACGTTTCAGAGCTTCATCAGGGGAGAGGCTTGCACTCCAGATCATAACACGTCTGGGCTCTGCAGGGGGAATAGAGAGCGCAGCCGTCTCTTCCAGATTCACAGCAAATCCAATAGCTTGTCCTTCTAGATCATAACTATTCAGCAGACCATCATATCGTCCTCCTCCCCCTATTTCCTGCCCTTGAGGGCTTGAATAAAGGCGAAAGACTGGTCCGCTATAATAATTGAGTTCGCGGGCAAGGCTCAGATCTACACATAGGCGTTTCTCATAGCCAAGGCCAGAAAGGGCCTTTAGAATATTATGAAGAGGCATAAGATGTTCTGAAGATCCTAGGAGCATATTCGCTTCGTCAAGAACCTTTATTCCACCTTTCAGATCGGGAAGGCGCTCTAGTATGTTGCGGCTATATTCTGGAATATCGGCAGTTGCTAAAATGGAGCGATATCCAGATAAATTGCCTCCCAGCAAACAGCTTGAAAGCCCTTTTGATGCTGCGGATCCAACATGAGCCATGGCATAATTTAAAAAGGTAACATCCCCAATTACAAGAATGCTTTTGTCAAGGCCTATTTCATCAAGCCAACGCAGCAAGAGCCAGAGTATTTCTGTGTCTGCTCCCTCCCCTTCCCATCCTAGCAATTCAGCTCCTACCTGAAAGTTTTCTATTCGGTTTTCATGCTTTTCAGCCCGTTTAAAGACCCTATCAGCGTAACATAAACGTAGGGGTCTTTGTTCGGGAGCATAGTGAGACGCAAGAAAGGCTACTGCGGCCAGGGTAATATCAGCTCTGAGGCAGGATGGTTCCCCATAAGGTGTGGTAAGCGCTATAAGACGCCGTCTATAATTTTCAGGAAGATGAGGCCACGCTGACTCTAGGAGCTGTAACGCTGATGGCCAGAAAGGATGGTAGCCAAAGGAAGAAAAAAGTTTCATGAAGTGTGTTCTGCTGCGGTCCATAGATGTGGCCAACGCCCCCCCTACATTCATACATCCTCTGGGTAGACGGTTCATGAAAGATTCCTCCTAAGGGCCATGGCAAGACTATGAGCCTTAAGTCCTTCCATTTGTGCAAGATTTATCCCGTCTTCCGCTAAAGAAGCAGCTCCCTTGCTGTCAATACAAAGAGATGTAAGAGGGCGAAGGAATGTGCCGGTCCATAGCCCTCCGGCAAAACGGGCCCGTCGATTAGTAGGCAGGGTGTGATTTGTCCCTCCTATATAGTCTCCAAAGGGTACGGGTGTTGTACTGCCAATAAATGCGGCGCCGTAAGCCATACATTTATCCAGAACTTTTTCAGGTGCTCTTACGCAGAGTTGTAGATGTTCTGGCGCGCGTACATTGCTTTCGTTTATGGCTTCTTCAAGGGAGCATATTGCCAGAGTGCCATTGACTTCCCATGCTCGCCTGATTGTCTCAGCAGTTTCCAGAGTTTCCAAAAGGATACTCAGTTCATTGCTGGTCTGAGCTGCTATTTTTTCATCAGTACAAAGCAATGTGCTTGCAGCCATGGGATCATGCTCTGATTGGGCCGCTATATCAGCAGCCAGCCAGGCAGGATTGGCACTGTCATCGGCAATAATAAGAACTTCACTTGGGCCAGCAAGCCCGTCAATTCCAACTTCCCCGAAAAGAATGCGTTTGGCCTCTGTGACGTACGCATTTCCAGGGCCCACAATCATGTCTACCTTTCTAATGGGGCCGGCGCCCATGGCCATGGCAGCGATACCATGAGCTCCTCCAAGGGTCCATACTTCTGAAACCCCAAGAAGAGAAGCCGTAGCAGCGATGACAGAAGCAATCTTTCCTTCTTTAGTAGGAGGGGAAAGAAGGACTATTTCAGAGACACCAGCTTCCTGAGCCGGGACTACGCCCATAATAGCTGTGCTTGGCAATGGGTAGCGTCCCGCAGGAACGTAAACAGCAGTTCGCTCTACAGGTAAAAAACGAAGTCCAGCGGTTACACCCTCTTCAATAGAGCAGAAAAAAGGTTCAAACATTTTTTTCTGGCGCTGATGGAATGTCCTCACATTGCAAATAGCTCTTTTGAGTGCCTTTACTGTGGTTAGCGAAAGTTGTTGCAGTGCCTCATCCATCTCATTCTGAGAGACTCGAAATGCACCCTTATAGCTGTCGATGGCAAGTGCGTATTCTTCTACTGCTTTCCAGCCTTCTTCACGGATACGATTGACAATGAGAGAAACAGTTGTGTTCACATAATCAGAAATGCTTTTCTGAGAAGAGCATGCTTTTTTTAGGAATTGCATCATTGCCATCCTTTACTATGATAAATTATTAGAGCGATATCAAGTTTAGTTGGCATGATATCATGATATTTTAGAAGTGTAAAGTATCGACATGAAAATAGAATAAGGATACAATTTAGGCACATTATGAAAGGAATATGAGCTATGGCTAAAAAGAACATGGTACGCTACGTATGCTCAAACTGCGGAAACATAAGCCTAACATGGAATGGGCGCTGTTCTGCCTGTGATATGTGGGGAACCTATGAGAAAGAAGAAATAGACGAATCAGGCTGCGAGAAGCCCCGTTCTTCAGATTTGATGGCTGTTAATATTATTGACGTAAGGCCTCCGCAACGTTTTACATCCGGGATTCCAGAGCTTGACCGTGTTCTTGGTGGCGGCTGGGTATCTGGAGGGGTAGTGCTTCTCGGAGGCCAGCCTGGCATTGGGAAGTCAACGCTTCTTTTGCAGGTATGCGGAGCAATGGCAGCGCGAGGAGAACGGGTACTTTACATCTCAGGGGAAGAATCGGCTTCTCAGGTAGCCTTGAGAGCTAGACGTCTCTTAGCTCTTCATAATAACCTTGATCTTTTTTGTGACACAGACCTCGACGGGGCACTAAGTCATGTGGAAGGTCATGGATTTGTTGTTCTCGATAGTGTTCAGGCCATGAGGTCATCCCTGGAAGATGGCTGGCCGGGCACGCCGTCTCAAGTTCGAGCAGTGGCTCAGCAATGTATTGATAGCGCCAAAAAGACTGGGATACCCTTTGTAGTGGTTGGCCATATTACAAAGGAAGGACGCATAGCAGGCCCCATGCTTTTAGAACATATGGTCGATGCAGTTTTACTTTTTTCTGGAGAAGACACGTCAGCGTACAGAATGATCAGGGGAACTAAGAATCGGTATGGCAATACTGATGAGCTTGGTATCTTTGAAATGACGGAAAAAGGGCTTATTGCTGTGGAGGATCCAAGTGGCCTCTATTGGAATAAGGCGGATGTAAGTGTGCCAGGGGTAGCGGTAACAGTCGTAATGGAAGGATCTATTCCTCTCATGGCTGAAATTCAGGCCCTTGCCAGCGCTACGACTTTTCCCTATCCCAAGCGAACGTCTCGTGGTATTGATGTTAATAAGGTTCATCTTCTCACTGCTGTGCTAGAAAAGAGAGCAAAGACAACGTGTAACATGTTTGATATCTATTTGAATGTGGCGGGGGGCCTTGTCGTAAAAGACCCTGGTGCGGATTTGGCTCTTGCTGTTGCGCTTGCTTCTTCTGTTCACGAGTGTTCTCTGCCTTCAGACTGTTGTTTTTTAGGAGAAGTTGGATTGGCTGGAGAGATTCGCCCGGTAGGGCGTATTGGGACTCGTCTTAGAGAAGCAGCGCGCCTGGGATTTAGAAAAGCTATTGTAAGTCATCAGCAGAAAGGGGATTTCCCGAAAGAGATACGTATCTGTCGGGCAGTGAACATTCGAGATGCCCTACAGGAGGTGATGCCATGAAGGTTAAAAACCTGTCTGTTCTGATAATATGTTTAAGTGTTTTTGCCCTTTTTTCACAAGCGGCTTTTGCTGCTACTAATGTTATTGTTACCCCCTTGCAGGGGAGTGTGGGCATTACCATGGAAGAATATATGAAGCGTGTTGTTGAAGAAGCTTACCAAAACAAGGCAGGTCTTGTTGTGTTTACTATGGACACCCCGGGAGGCCTTGTTACATCTATGCGGGCAATGACATCGTTTTTACTCGATGCCCCTCTTCCAGTGGTCATGTGGGTTGCACCAGAAGGGGCCAGGGCGGCGTCAGCAGGGGCTTTTCTATTGCAGGCTGCCCATGTGGCCGTAATGGCGCCAGGGACGAACGTAGGGGCTGCACACCCAGTTGTCGCGTCAGGAAAAGATGTGCCCGATGAAGAGATGAAACGTAAGATTACGAATGATCTAGCGGCCCATATGCGTTCGCTTGCCCAGGTTCGAGGCCGGAACGCAGAAGTTGTTGAAAAAATGGTTACCGAAAGTTTATCTCTTACCGCTTATGAGGCCCATAAAGAAAAAGTCGTTGATTTCTTGGCTGCAGATATTGACGAGCTGTTAGAGAATCTTGAGGGGTGGAAAGTTGATGTGCGCGGGGATAAACGAGCCCTCTCACTCAAATCGTATCAGGTTATCAATGTGGAAATGACGCCAAGGGAACGAATGCTGCAGCTTTTATCTGATCCTAACGTGGCATATCTTTTGTTGACCGCCGGTATTTTTGCAATAGTTCTGGAAGTCCTTTCTCCTGGAGGATTTATTCTTGGGACTGCTGGTGCTGTAATGGTCCTGATGGGGGCCTATGGGCTCAGAATGCTTCCTTTTAATTGGGCTGGCTTGATACTGCTTTTAGCTGGCATTGTTGTTATTATTGTCGACCTGCTTGTAGGTGGTATAGGCATACTGAGCCTTTTTGGCATGGCAGCTCTTGTCACTGGTGGGCTGATTCTTTTCCGCGCTCCGGGAGGTGAGCTTTTGAGTGTTTCTAAAAGCGTTATTATCGGAATGACTGTCGCTTTTTCTCTCTTCTTTATTATAGCCGTCGTTTTTATATGGAAATCTATGAAACGACAGGTTTACTCAGGACAGGAAGGATTGATCGGATATAAGGCAGAAGTTCTAGAAACCCTTCAACCGGAAGGGCTCGTCAAATGTCATGGTGAACTGTGGAAGGCCAGAACAGAATCTGGAGAGACCTTACCTGAGGGTTCGCCTGTACGGGTTGTGCGTGTGGAAGGATTGGTCCTTTACGTAGAGAAAGAAGATAGGGAAAATGCTCTTAAAGAAGGAGGGAGTATATAATTATGTTGGATGGACTTTTGTATTTCTTGTTTAATTTGGGAAGTTCCTTTGGGTTTGTTATCATTCTGATCTTGATCCTTATGTCTGCTATCAAGATCGTTCCTGAATATCAGAGAATTGTGGTATTTCGTTTAGGTCGTCTTATAGGGGCAAAGGGGCCCGGTCTTGTGATCGTTATTCCTGTGGTTGATCGTGTTATCCGCGTGGATCTTCGAATTGTAACCCTTGATGTTCCCGTCCAGGAGGTCATAACAAAGGATAATGTGCCGATCAAAGTGAATGCTGTAGTTTATTTTAGAGTTATGGATCCTGCTAATTCAGTAATTGAAGTAGAAAATTATATGTTGGCAACGAGCCAGCTTTCTCAGACGACACTGCGCTCTGTTATCGGAGGAGCAGAATTAGATGAAGTTCTCTCTTCACGAGAAAAGATCAATAGCGAACTTCAGAAAATTATTGATGAAAGAACTGATTCATGGGGAATCAAGGTCAGTGCCGTTGAAGTTAAAGAGCTTGAACTTCCTGAAGGGATGAAACGTGCTATGGCTAAACAGGCAGAGGCAGAACGGGAACGGCGGGCAAAAATAATTAATGCCGAGGGAGAACTGCAGGCAGCCAAGACACTGAGCGATGCGGCAAAGCAAATGGAGGTTTCTCCTGTTACATTACAACTTCGATATTTACAAACATTAAAAGAAATTGCGAGTGAAAAGAATTCCACCACATTTTTCCCTCTGCCAATGGATATTATCAAGCCCTTTATTAAGCGCTTTGAAAAAGAGGAAAAAGAATAGGATACTTTGCACATATAACATATGAGGGATATAATTCCCTGATATGACTTCAGAGGTATCTGGTGCGAGGAGGCAGATGCATGGCTTATGATTTTCTTTCTATCGAACAAAAGTGGCAGAAAGTGTGGGAGGAAGAGAACACTTTCAAAGTAAAGGCAGATCCGTCTAAGAAGAAGTTTTACTGCCTTGAGATGTTCCCATATCCTAGCGGGGCTCTTCACATGGGACATCTTCGGAACTATTCCATCGGCGACATGATGGCACGGTTCTTATGGATGAATGGGTACAACGTCCTTCATCCCATGGGGTTTGATGCTTTTGGCCTCCCAGCAGAGAACGCTGCTCTCAAGTATGGTGTGCAAGCTCATGAGTGGACCCATAAAAATATTGAACAAATGACAGACCAGCTCAAGAGAATGGGCTGTAGTTACGACTGGGATCGGCGGGTTGAAACATGTAACCCGGATTATTATCGCTGGACCCAATGGATCTTTTTGCAGTTTTTTAAGAAAGGGCTGGCCTATCGTAAAAAAGCTCCTGTTAATTGGTGTGAAAGTTGCAATACGGTTCTTGCTAATGAGCAAGTTGATAGCGAAGGGAAATGCTGGCGGTGTAATTCTCCAGTCATAAAGAAAAAACTTGAGCAATGGTTCTTCCGTATTACTGATTATGCTCAGGAACTTCTTGACGATCTCGATCAGCTTCCAGGCTGGCCGGAACGAGTGCGTATTATGCAAAGAAATTGGATTGGCCGTTCTGAAGGAGCTCGTTTGACCTTCACCGCCAAGGAATTGGGAGAGGAAATTGAAACCTTTACCACACGTTTCGACACGATCTTTGGCGTGACCTTCCTGGCCCTTGCTCCTGAGCATCCCCTAGTAGATACGATTCTTGAAAAAGCTTCTAATAAAGAAGAATTGGAAACTTTTGTAAAAACATGTATCAGCCAAAGTGAAATAGACCGTACAGCGGTTGGTGGGGAAAAAAACGGTGTTTTCACAGGGTTTTACGCCACCAACCCAGCTACAGGCGAAGATGTTCCTATATGGATTGCAAACTATATTCTTATGGACTATGGAACCGGGGCAATTATGGGTGTGCCTGCCCATGACGAACGCGACTTTGATTTTGCTCGTAAATACCAAATCCCTGTGGTTGCAGTCATACAACCTGCCGAGGGGGACCATCTCGACGGGGATACGATGTCAGAGGCCTTTGTGGATAATGGCATAGCTTTCAATTCAGGAGAATTTAATGGACTTCCCACCCAGGAAGCTATTGGCCGAATGCTCGATTGGGGTGAGGAAAAAGGTTTTTGTACGCGAGAAGTGAATTTCCGTATTCGCGACTGGCTTATTTCCCGTCAGCGTTACTGGGGGGCTCCTATTCCTATCGTTTATTGTGACCATTGCGGTATGGTTCCAGTACCGGAAAAGGACCTTCCTGTTTTGTTGCCTACAAATCTCACTGTTAAAGAGGGGGGGCGCTCTCCTCTCGCGGAGGCGGATGATTGGGTTAACACCACGTGTCCGGTTTGTGGAGGGCATGCCAGGCGAGAAGTGGATACCATGGACACCTTTATCTGTTCATCATGGTACCAGTTTAGATATGTAGATCCCCGTAACGACAAGAAAGTCTTTGAAACGGACCTGGCAAACTACTGGATGCCTGTAGATCAGTATATTGGAGGAATAGAGCATGCTTGTATGCATCTAATCTATTCCCGTTTCTTCACCAAGGTCTTTGCAGATCTGGGCCTTTGTAATGCCAGGGAGCCCTTTTCTAATCTCCTTACCCAAGGGATGGTGATTAAAGATGGGGCCAAAATGTCGAAATCCCTTGGCAATGTAGTGGATCCCGATGAGATTATTCAGAAGTTTGGTGCCGATACGGCAAGGCTCTTTATCCTTTTTGCCGCACCTCCAGGAAATGACCTTGAGTGGTCTGAACAGGGAGTAGAAGGGGTACATCGGTTTTTAAATAGAGTGTGGCGCTATATTGAAGAAAATCTCGAGGGGCTCAAGAACGCCTCAATGGAAAGGGTTGAAATGGGCTCCCTCGTCAATAAAGATCGTCGGGATTTTAAACGAAAGATACATAAGACAATTGAGGATGTGACCCGGGATATTCAGGAAGAAAGGCAGTTTAACACGGCAGTTGCTCGTTTAATGGAGTTGTTAAATAGCATATACTCATGTTCACCAAAGGATGAAAAAGACTGGGGTCTTCTTCGTGAGGGTGTAGAAGTTCTTCTTATGTGCCTTAATCCTTTCTGTCCTCATATTACAGAAGAGCTTTGGCAGATGCTTGGAAATCAGAATCGGCTGGCTTTGAGTGCATGGCCAATTAAAGACGAAGCAGCTCTTGTCCTTGATTCTGTGACTGTAGTTATACAGGTAAATGGAAAAGTTCGCCATAAAATAGACTTGCCAGCGGGGCTCTCTAAAGATGAGTTGCAGCAAAAAACCTTGAATGAACCCACTATACAGAAGCGCATAGAGGGGAAAGATCTTGTTAAGGTTATAGTAGTACCAGATAAGCTGGTGAATGTGGTGGTGAAGGAGTAGTGCCCAAAATCGTAATTATAAGCGCCTCTGAGGTTTCTCAGAGGCGTCTTCTTTCTAAGACCCTTCAAAAATACACGATTCAGGGATATAGCCTTAGTGGCCGCAAGGAAGGAGGTTCCTGGCAAGATATCCTATCACTGGGAAAAAACCGGGTGCTTTTTAGCGAGAAGCAAATGCTTCTTGTTGAAAATGCAGAAAATCTAGGGGTATTGCCGGAATCTATGATTACCTTTTTCAATTCTGTAGAAGAATCTTGCCTTGTCCTTCTCGTTTATGATGGTAGTCCCTCTAAATATATTCCTAAAGAGGCCCTCCAGCGAGCAGAAATTTTGAAGGCCGAAGAAATTCCTTTCTGGCCATCGGCCAGGCTGCGTTGGCTCCTAAATTTTTGTGGGGACAGGCGCATAAATTTAGAAAAAGAGGCAGCTGCTTTGCTCATAGACTGGATAGAAGATGGAGAAGAGCTGCGAAGCGAGATTGAAAAGATTGCAGCCTTTTCTGATGGTCAGACAGTGACTTCAGAAATGGTAAGGGCACTTTCTTTTGATGAGGGGCGTAGCTCTATGCTTCGTTTTCTTGATGGGGTGTGTCAGGGAAATCGAAAAGAAATTTTGATCCTCTTCCCTCATCTTCATCAAGATGTCCCGTTTTTAATGTTAGTAACGGCCCTTTACAATCGTTTAAAACCAGTTATTTATCAATATATTTTCCCATCTCTTTCAGAAAAAGATATACTGGAGATGCTCAAGGTTCGCAGTTATGCAGGTAAAATGGCTTCGGAAGCAAGAAAAAATTATGATAAACAAACCCTTTTTGCCTTCATTGTGGAATTAACTGGTCTTTCTTATGGGGAAAAAACTGGCGCCGGAGCAGGTTGGGCTGGCCTTGAAACCATAGTTCTTCGCTTGATTGGCAGCATAAAAAAAGAAAAAAGCTGAGTCGTGGATATCCCTATCCTGGCTCAGCTAAAAAATTCAGAATTTTTATGGGTGGAAGCCTTTTATTCCTGGCTGCTCTCAGGAGCTGCCCCCGCTAGGGCCTTTACCTTGTTGGTAAGAAGCGACTTACGGCGAGCCCCAGTGCTACGGTGCATAACACCCTTCACAACAGCTTTATCAATAACGCTCTGGGCAACTTGAAGCCGTTTTCCAGCCAGTTCGGCATCCTGATTATTAACAGCTTCGAGAACCCTCTTGGCAGCCGTTTTGCATCGGCTTGTCCAGTAACGATTGTAGAGACGATTCTTTTCACTGGTTCTCATTCTCTTTTCAGCGGATTTCTTATTGGGCATTTCCTTCACCTCCTCCCATAAAACGCACCACATTTTAACATGCTCTCTGATATATTAGCAATAGAACAATGCTTTCGCCATAGAGAAGAGGTTGTAAAATGAACAGCAACATGCATCCGATGGATAAAATTTTTGCCCCTTCAGGGCTTTTTGAAAAAAATTTTGAGGATTATGAATATAGAGAGCCCCAGCTTCTTTTAGCTCAAAAAATATGGGACTCCTTTATGCAACAGAGAAATACAGTGTTTGTTGCTGAGGCCCCTACTGGAATAGGTAAAACCTTTGCGCTGTTGGCTCCTGCTTTAAAGTGGGCCTTGCCTCAGGAGAAAAGGATCCTCTTTCTCACAGCCGGAATTACCCTTCAGGAACAATTAATACGAAAAGACCTCCCCCGCCTTAAAGAGCTATTGGGATATGATGTTTCCTTTGGTCTTCTTAAGGGGAGGGGCAACTATGTTTGTGTCAGAAGAGCCCTTGAACTCGAACATGAAGGTTTTCTTTCTTTTGGAGATAGTGGTGCCGCCTCCATATACCTTTCTGAGTGGCTAAAAAAAACTCAAACAGGTGATCTTTCAGAGTTAAAACTTCCTTCCGATTTTCCAATATTTCCTAGAGTTGCCGCGCAAGTTCGTGGCTGCCTTGGACATCGTTGTCCTTATCGTGATAGGTGCTTTATTCAAAAAGCCTTAAAGAAAGCACAGAATTGGGATGTAATTGTCTCGAATTATCATATGTATTTTGCCTATGTAATGAACGGGAAGGGAACCTTCCCTGTGGATTTTGATGTGTTGATCTGCGATGAGGCCCACCGTATGGTCGATGCAGCTCGGTCGATTTCATCTGTAAGGGTTTCATGGGAAGATCTGGTTCGGCTTCTTAGAAGCAAAGGGGCCGCAACTGCCGAATCGTTCCTCTCAAATCGAGAGGAAGAACAAGGTGTGTTGCGGGACGAACTTTCTTCTGTCCAAGAAGAAGGAAGAAAACTTTTTGAGCTCCTTGAGGTTTCCATAGCCGACGGAGTGCTTATCCCTGTTCGTAACGAAGAGCTTTACCGTTGCGGATTACTGGTTTCTTCACATATAGAGACGGCCTTAAAAATGTTGCGTTCTATTGAAGAGCTGTGCAATGAGAAACCTTATGACGTGGATGACGGTCCTCTGGCTCTCGCCCTTGCATGGATAGAAGAGGTTCGGCTTTTTTCCCACTCTCTTCAGTGGTGTTTAGCAGTGGGCCATTTCCCTGAGTGGGCGTATTGGCGAGAAGGAGATGCCCTCGTAAGTGAACCTACCCTGTGCTCGGATAAGGTATCAGAGGGGATTCTTTCTCAAAAAGCAGAAAAGATCATTGCAATCTCTGCTACGATGACAGTAGAGGGATCTTTTGATTTTTGGAAGAGAGAAACAGGAATTATCCCTACAGATACGTATGTCCTAGAGTCTCCCTTTGATCTTGAAAAACAAATGAAAATACTCGTGGTGGATCTTGGTCTGAAAGTCATAGAAAAAGGCTATGACGAGCGGGTTTGTCGTGTAGTAGAACGTCTTTGTAATGACAACGGGGGAAGTTCTTTGGTTCTCCTCAGTTCCATGAGACTTGTTAAGAAGGTGGGCAATTGGCTTAAGGGAAGCCAACATCCTTACACAGTGTATGTTCAGAACGAATTACCCCGAACAGAACTTCTTGAACGTTTCAGATCAGATCTTTCAAGCGTGCTGATTGGGAGTGTTTCCTTCAGAGAAGGAGTAGATGTGCCGGGAGAAGGGTTGACCCAGGTTATTATTGACAGAATCCCCTTTCCTCACCCGAAAGATCCAGTTGTACAATCAAGAAACGAATTGGAAGGAAGAAAAGCTTTTGTAACAGTAATTCTCCCTCAGGCCAAAATGTTTCTACGTCAAGCTCTTGGACGCCTTATCCGATCAAAAAGTGATCAGGGCAGAGTTGTTATTCTTGATGGTAGAATTATTGATAGACAGGATTGGCGGATACGGAAAGATTTGCCCTTAGTTCCAATACAACGATTTACAGTCAAGAGTAATTCTGTTGCTCATGAGAAAACGGTGTGATATAGTATCAAGGTTGATCGGTTTCCGGTCTTTTGCATTGATGTTTTATTTTGTAACTGGGAGGTGTAGTCGTGAATAAAGGTACTTTTCAGCCCCATAATAGACCGCGAAAGAGAAAAATGGGATACCTCTCTCGTTCCAGTTCCCCCAGCGGATTGAGAATTCTTCGCAACCGGAGACGCAAGGGGCGTAAGCGTTTGGCTGTGTAGCTTTGAAGCTCGGATATTCACGCTCTGTGCGGCTCAAGAAGGGTTGGGAATATGATTATGTTTTCCGCACCGGCAGTCGCTTCAAAGGCGAGCTGGTGCGGTTGCTGTTTGTGGAGGCCCCCGACGATAGAACTAGGATAGGGCTGGCCGTAGGGAAACGCCAAGGATCGGCTTGTGTGCGCAATAGGGGACGGCGCATTCTGAAAGAGAGCATACGTCGTATTCTACCATGGGTAAAAGGAACATGGTGGTGTGTTTTTTCTCTTCGAACAGCAGGGCTGGAAGCAAATGCCTATGACGTGTATGATGATATGGTGGCTCTTTTAGGGCGTGTAGGGTTACTTGATGAGTCGTGGCCGGGGAATATGTGGGAGAAAAAGAATAAAAATGACGGATAGATTAAAATGTTGACAGAAATAGCCGTGACTGCTATTAGATTTTATCAGAAATGGATTTCTCCAATGTTAGGAAAGAATTGTCGATTTTATCCGACCTGTTCTCAGTACACCCTTGAGGCTATAGAAATGCATGGTATCTTGATCGGAAGTTGGCTTGGATTAATCCGTATAATGAAATGTGGTCCGTGGCATCCTGGGGGATATGATCCAGTGCCAGATTTTCCACTTAAGAGAAAAATATCTCCTAAAATCTACAATTCTGACTGAGGATGGTGAATGGTGTGGGTACTCTCTGGAAAGCAGCGGGGGATTTTATACTTCTTATCCTTGAAACCCTTCATAATTTAACGGGTTCATGGGGAATTGCAATTATTTTGCTGACACTGGCGGTAAGAATTCTTCTTCACCCTCTTACCCATAAACAAATGGTTAGCATGCAAAGGATGCAGAAGCTTCAGCCCCGCATGAAAATGTTGCAGGAAAAGTATAAGGATGACAAAGAAACACTGAATAGAGAAATTATGAGCTTGTATAAAGAAAACAAAGTAAACCCTGCGGCTGGATGTTTGCCTCTTCTTGTACAATTGCCTATTCTTATTCTATTATTCCGTTTGTTGATGAACTATAATTTTGGAAGTGTTCCTTTCCTTGGCTTCATTAGCCTTGAAGGATCTGTCCTTTCAACGCTGGCTCAGGCGGTAGCTCTTCCAGAAACAACTAAAATAGGTGTTATGGCTGTGCTATCTGGTGTTCTCGCCAACCCTGCGGGGTTGGCTCAAGTAGGCCTTTATCTGGGGAACCTCATGCTCCTTGTTGTTGTTGGTATTCTCACGTGGGCACAGCAGCAGATGAGTTCTACGGGGAATCCGCAGATGGCGATGATGAGCTGGTTTATGCCTCTCTTTCTCACCTTTATATGCCTTAGCCTGCCTGGGGGAGTTTTGTTGTATTGGGGAGTTTCATCTTTCCTGGGAGTAGCTCAGCAGTGGTGGATTACCAAAAAAACAAGTCAGGAAATGCAGGAGAAGCCAGTCTTACATAAATCTAAACCCGCAGGCAAAGAGGAAAATTAAAGGTATCCCGGGCATGGTAGAGTGTCGAAGGGGGATTATACATGACCGAGCAAGACAAGTTTATTATGGAAGTCAGCTCCATAGACGAAGCTAAAACATTGGCCGCGGCCAAGCTGGGATTAAATCCGGAGGACTTCCTTGTTAAGATAATCGAAGAAGAAAAAAGTTTTTTTGGTCTATTGGGGAGAAAATTAAGGGTAGAAGTATGGACTGAGCTGCCGGTATCAGTCTTAAAGGGGCAAGAACTGGCGGGGGATCTTATTAAACGTATGAGACTTTCCCTCTCTGTAAACGAGGAAGATGGTTTTTTGAACCTTTCTGGTGATGATGCTGGAATTATTATTGGAAAGTACGGCGAAACTCTGAAAGCCATGGAGTATCTCCTCAATCTTATGATGCGTGACGAGACCAGAGAGACCCGTATCAAATTAGATAGTGACGGGTATAGAGCCAGACGGGAGGCAAGTCTGAAACGCCTGGCCCTAGCAGCTGCCAGAAAAGTGGAAAAAAGGGGCAAACCTGCCTATCTTGAACCCATGTCCAGTTGGGAACGACGCATTATCCATTTGGCATTGAAAGATACAGATAGCGTAATGACACGCTCTGTAGGAGAAGAGCCGTCTCGCAAAGTAGTAGTTTGCCCAGCCCATTCTACAAGAAGCAAACGCCGTTAACACACTATGTATCCGGAACTATTCTCTATAAGGAATTTTACGATCCACAGCTATTACGTGCTGTGGATCGTTGCGTTAGTGACGGCTTTTCTCTGGACGTATAAAAGAGGAATTCAGTACTACGGCATCCCTCCCTCTAAAATGGGGCACTTGTTGGGAATGGTTGCTTTGGGAATTATTGCGGGTATATGTACTGGCATGGGTATTCATCTTGGTCGAGAAGCTGTATTTCAAGATCCCCTTAGCATACTTCATTTTTGGAAAGGAGGAATGTCTTCTTATTACAGTTTCATAGGCGGCTGTTGCTTTGCCTTCTTTTATATCTTCCGTACAAAATTGTCTCTATGGCGTGTTGCAGAATCGGCATCCCTCCCCTCCGCTGCGTTAATAGCTATTGGCCGGTGGGGCTGTTTTTTGAATGGTTGTTGTGGGGGAATTCCAACATCTCACCTTTGGGGAGTACGCTTCGCTATTGATCCGGAAGCTTTAATCCGCCATCCCACTCAGCTTTATTATTCTTTCGGAGCTCTTGCAATTCTCCTTGCGTTGCAATGGATTGAGTTTCGTTTAGGGGAAAGCGAGCGCTTTGTAAAAGCTGCATTTCTCTGGCCCCTATTTTTAATCCTTTGGGGTTTCTTGCGTATTTTTGTGGATCCACTTCGTATTGATTGGTACCTTTCTGGAATAGAAGCATCTCATAGAGGTAGTTTTTCCATGGTAATTGTAGGTGGAATCTGGCTTTCTTATTCTTGCTGGAAACTTATTCGTAAAATTTATGATTAAAGTATCAGTAAAAGAAACGATGTCCTTTTCAAAAAGCCGGATACAATAGATATGGAAAGTAAACGGAGGTGAAATAATATGAAAAGGATGTACAACACAATTGCTCTTCTTTCCATAATAGCTTTTGCTCTGAGTGCGATAAGCACTTCCTCTTTTGCTCAAGATGTTTTCACTGGGAACCCTATAGCGGTCATAGCGAAGGATGCTTCTCCAGCCGTGGTCAACATAGATGTAGAGGCTACAGTTACACGGTCAGTCTCTCCTTTCCCGAATGATCCCATATTCAAGCGTTTCTTTGGAGAAGAGTTTCAGCGTTTTTCTAGAACTATACCAATGAAAGGGCGTGGATCTGGCTTTATTGTTACAGACAACGGCCAAATTCTCACCAATAGTCATGTTGTAGAGGGAGCGGATAAGATTACAGTAACTCTTTCTGATGGACGGACCTTTCCCGCTGAAGTCCTAGGAACTGACCCTACTTTTGATTTAGCCGTGATCAGGATAGACGCCCGCAATCTGCCTGTGCTCAAACTTGGTGACTCTGACCGTATAGACGTGGGAGAGTGGGTTGTTGCCATAGGTAACCCTTTTGGCCTGGAGCACACTGTGACAGTTGGTGTCATATCTGCAAAAAACAGGAGCATTCACGCTGGAGATGTAAATTTTGACGGTTTTTTGCAAACTGATGCAGCTATTAATCCGGGGAATAGTGGCGGTCCCCTGATCAACCTTTCGGGGGAAGTTGTGGGGATAAACAGCGCTATTGTCCCTTATGCTCAGGGAATAGGATTCGCTATTCCTGTTAACATGGCGAAGCAGATAATGGATGATCTTGTAAAATATGGAAAGGTCAAAAGAGGTTGGCTTGGTGTGTACGTGCAGCCAGTGACGAAAGAGTTTATCACAGCTTATGGCTTAAAAGAAGAAAAAGGAGCCGTTATCAGCGATGTGGTGTCAGATTCGCCAGCGGATAAGGCAGGATTGCAGCGTGGCGATGTGATTATTGCTGTTAATGGTAACAAGATAGACAATCATCAGGATCTTGTTTTTAGAATACGCCAATTTATGGCAGGGGATACAGTTAATCTTGAGATAGTGCGTAAAGCAGAAAAGAAAAATATTTCTGTTAAACTAACAGAAGTTGCTCCTGCAGGAGAAGAAAGCCAGGAAAAAGGATCGCCTAAAACCTCAGAGCTTTTTAAAAAAGTTGGTGTTGAAGCAAGTAATGTTACCACACAGCTTCGTTCCCAGTACGGACTAAGATCAAAGGATGGAGTGGTTATAACCTTTGTTGAGCAGGGATCATTTGCTGCTCGTGCAGGGATTCGTGAAGGAGACCTGGTTCTGGAGGTAAATGGCACAAAAGTGTCTGATGTGAGCGACTTAAATAAAGCCGTGGGGAATAAGGACAATTCTTTAGTGCTTCTTTTAGGCCGGGGCGGGAGAACGTTCTTTGTTTCCATGAGTTTTTAAAACGCAAACTTATACTTATAAGTAAAGGGGCTGTCCTTTGAAGGACAGCCCCTTTACTTCGATTAAAAATATTTTATTATCACGATATCTCATATTCGGAAAGGGTGTTTGTATCAAGGGAAAAAGTCAAAGTGCAAGAGCTTCCTTTTCCCAAAGTAGATTGGATGTCCACTTCAGCTTTGTGCAATTCAGATATTCTCTGCACAAGGGGAAGTCCCAGCCCATATCCGCCTCCGCTTCGAGCTGTGTCCGCACGCCAAAAGAGGTCTCTGCATTTTTGAATAGCGTATTCATCCATCCCCTGGCCGGTATCCCAAATACGCAAATAGGCTTTCTGCTTTTTTATATCACTCCATGTTTCCACACCGATAGTTCCGCCTTCAGGAGTGTATTTGCTGGCATTGTCCAGGAGGTTTGTAACAACTCTTGTAAGAAGTTCAATGCTCCCGAAAACTGGGGCAAAAGAGAGTTTTTTCACCAGATGCTGACGTCTTGTTTTTTCAATGAGGGGAAACATGTTTTCACAGGCTTCATCAGCTGCCATAAGTAAATCCACCGATTCCATCCATTCTGGGCCTGAGAACTTTGAAAACCGGGACAACTCGAGTATAGACTCTACAATTTGTTGCATATTTTCGATCTGAACCATTATTTGCTGAAGCCGTTCCACGTAATAACTAGGTTCTCTAGTGGACATGAGCATTATTTCGATCTTTCCCTTGATGACGGCAATAGGAGTTCTAAGCTCATGGCTCGTATCTGCTGACAATTGCTTAAGTTGAGCAAGGGATTCTTCGTACTGGCGGAGCAGTTTATTAAGAGATTCGCGAAGCTCTACAAGTTGGGGATGATCCCCAAGAAAGGGTATTGTTACGCGGTCATTTTTTCTCTTCTTTTTTCGTAAGGATTGACACGTTTTTCGTAAGGGAGTGTAAATGCGAAGCTCAAGAAACCAGAGGGATATAAAAAAAGATAGTGCGCAACCGGCAAACAATCCTCCCATATAGGAAAAAAAGGAAGTTAAAGTGAAGGATGACGCTAACACAGCAAGGGACATAATTATAAAAAAAGAAATGGAAAAAAGGGACAACCTGAGGAGTTTCAGATTGCCCCTTTGGTTTGCTGAAGCCCTTGTTAAACGTATTTTAAAAGACCTAAGAAGTTTGCGAAGTTGCAAGTTCAATGCCTGATACCCTGGCTTTCCACTTAATGTTTAGATACAGTCTGGGCAAGTTACCTTGTACCCAACTCCTCGTACAGTTACAACCACTGTATCTAATCCTTGCTCGCGCAGCTTGTCTCTCAAATATTTTATATGTACGTCAACTACATTACTTGTCCCGTCATATTCTTTTTGCCAGACTTGAGAAATTATCTTTTCCCTGGTAAAAACTTGGTTTTCATGTCGAAGAAGCAATTCCAGAATATCAAACTCCCGTCTACGCAGTGGTAATATGGTGTTATCCACTCTACATTCCCTAGCTACTGGATCTATTGTCATAGATCCACAATGAAGGAGATTATGCTGCAACTCAGAAGTTCTCCTTAAAAGGGTACGAACTCTTGCAAGAAGCTCTCTGAAATCAAATGGTTTAACCAGAAAATCATCGGCACCCTTATTAAGGCCCTCTACCTTTTCGTCTACACTGTCTTTCGCCGTGAGAATAATGATAGGAAGAGTAGCACCATTTGAACGAAGTCTTTCAAGAACCTCTAGTCCGCTTATGCCAGGCAGCATGAGGTCCAGAACTATACACTCGCACTCCGGGTTCTTCGCTTTTTCCAGCCCTTCTTCTCCTGTATAAGCGCGCTCTACAGAAAACCCATTTTCTGCAAAGCCCTCGGCGAGAACCTGAACAAGATCCTTATTATCTTCAATAATAAGCAGTGACATGCTTATTACCTCCCCCCCGAACCAATTTATATTAAATGCTTTTGTTAACTCTCTATTATTTAACCATATACTTTAACCCATGTCGAGTGCAGAATTAGATTTTTTGAAAATTTATGTAGTTTTTCTGAATATGTGCGCAGGTAGTCAAAACATTGCCATATAGAAATATCCGTGGTAATATTCTTTAACCCATTACTAGGATCTACACAAAGCTGTATTTCTTGGTTTTCGGGATTTCATTAATTGAGGTGAACAATTATGTTGGAGAAGGATCAGAAACAGAGGATCATTGAAGAGTACCGCACCCATAATGTGGACACAGGGTCTCCAGAAGTTCAGATTGCCATGTTGACCGTGAGGATTCGTGAGCTTACAGAGCATATGAAGAACCACACAAAGGACTTCCATTCCAGGAGGGGACTTCTTAAGATGGTCGGAAGACGGCGTAAGCTTCTTCGCTATCTGAGGGAGAAAGACTTCAACAGATACCAGACTTTAATTGAACGCCTTGGTCTTCGTCACTAAAAAAACAGAATAAATTTTTATTCAAAGGTTTTTCTGTGCGAGAGCGGATATCCGCTCTCGCACTTTTTTTGTGGGATGTGTTATTCTTATCAAGTACAATACGAAGAGGTAGAAAATTAGAGGAGGAACAATGGATGAAAAAAGTATTTTCAATTGAGATCGGGGGTCATGAAATGACCTTCGAAACGGGGTGTGTGGCCAAACAGGCAAATGGTTCCATAGTGGCTAGGAGCGGGGATACAGTGGTTTTGACCACTACCTGCATTTCTGACACACCTCGTACGGGGATTGACTTTTTCCCCTTGCTAGTTGACTTTGAAGAAAGATATTACTCAGCAGGTAAAATCCCCGGAGGGTTTATCAAACGGGAAGGAAGACCAACTGAAAACGCCATTTTGAGTGCACGTGTCATTGACCGTTCTATACGTTCACTTTTCGATGAAAATCTTCGCTACGACATACATGTTGTTGCTACTGTGCTATCAGTAGATCAGCTTAACCCCCCCAGTGTACTCGCCATTAATGCAGCGTCTGTAGCTCTTATGATCTCTGAAATTCCGTGGGGAGGCCCCATAGGAGCTGTGCGCATCGGCTATATTAATGACCAGTTTGTAGTCAACCCTCTTGAAGAGCAAATGTTGGAATCCAAATTGGATTTGCTCGTATCTGGCCATAAGGACGGCATTACCATGGTTGAGGCGGGAGCTAACGAGGTATCAGAAGAGTTGCTCGTAGATGCTCTGGATCTTGCCCACACTGAAATTAAAAAGATTGTTGCCATGCAAGAAGAGATTCGGAAGCAGATTGGCAAGGAAAAGATAGATATTCCTGAACCAGAATTTTTTGAAGAGATAGATTCATGGCTAGGAGCAGAAATGCAAAAGCATGTATTAGAGGCAGTCAGTATTCACGAGAAAAAACCCAGGGCAGAAAAAATTCGTTACGTTAAAACCACATCTATCGAGCATTTCGCAGAAAATTATCCTGGTACGGAGGCTTATATTTCTGCGGCAGTTGACGAGATGGTGAAGAAAACAATGCGGTCCCGCATTCTTAATGAGCGAGAGCGGGCTGATGGTCGGGCAATGGATGAGATTCGCCCGATTACATGTGAAGTGGGAGTTTTGCCTCGTGTGCATGGTTCAGCTCTTTTTACCCGGGGCGAAACTCAGGCCCTCGTTGTGGCTACTTTGGGGATGATGGGAGTAGATGACCAGATTCTTGACGGCCTTAAACAGGACGAACCGAACAAGAGGTTCATCCTTCACTATAACTTTCCCCCCTATTCAGTTGGAGAAGTTCGTCCCATGCGGGGTCCGGGACGTCGTGAAATAGGGCATGGCGCCTTGGCTGAACGGGCTCTTCGCCCTATAATTCCCGATGAGGTTGAGTTCCCCTATGTGGTCCGTCTTGTTTCAGATATCCTGGAGTCGAACGGATCCAGTTCTCAGGCATCTATTTGCGGGGGAAGCCTTGCTCTTATGAACTCCGGAGTTCCCATTAACAGACATGTCGCTGGCATTGCCATGGGGCTCATAAAGGAAGGGGAAAAAGTAGAGATCTTGAGTGATATTCAGGGTCTTGAAGACCACTATGGTGATATGGACTTTAAAGTGGCCGGAACCCGCGAAGGTGTGACGGCCCTTCAGATGGATAACAAGGCAGGTGGCATTACTAGGGAAGTTCTTAAAAAGGCCCTCAATCAGGCAAAAGAAGGAAGATTGTTTATACTCGAGAAAATGGAATCTGCCATAGAAGAGCCTTCCGGCCTTTCTCCTTACGCGCCAAGGATTTATGTGACCCATATTGATCCTGAAAAAATCAGAGATATCATAGGCCCTGGCGGTAAGGTCATCCGAGGCATTACCCAGGAAACAGGAGTGAAGATCAATGTGGAAGATAATGGAGAAGTATATATAGCCGGAACATCAAGTGAGGGTGTTGAACGCGCACTGGCAATAATAAAGGGGCTTACAAAAGAATTGGAGCCAGGGGAAATATATCTGGGCAAAGTCACTCGGATTATGAATTTCGGGGCTTTTATAGAGTGTTTGCCAGGCAAAGAAGGTCTTCTCCACATAAGCGAAATCAGCCCTCACCGTGTCGGCAAAGTGGAAGATGTTTTTGGTGTTGGGGATACAGTCCTTGTCATGGTCAAAGAAATAGACGATATGGGACGGACTAATCTGACACGCAAGAAACTGTATGACCAGGAAGAAAGGGTTATAAAAGAGGGATTCGGCAAAGCCCTTGAAGAGGAGAAGGCAAAGGAAACCGCTATTGAAGCCAAAGCTGCTTCTGCTCCCCGTCCCGCTCCTGGCCAGCGTCGTGGTGGAAGTCAGGAACGGCCGGACCGTAGGCAGGGTGGACCTCGTCGATGAAGCGTGTAATGGTTAAGGTCGCCCGGCGAAACATAGAAATACCATTACCGGAATATGGAACTCCCTTTTCTGCCGGGGTGGATCTTCGTGCGGCGGAGCCTCTTCTTCTAAAGCCTGGAGAGAGGGGAAGTGTGGGTACTGGTCTCTATGTTGAGCTTCCAGAAGGTTATGAAGCTCAAGTGAGACCAAGAAGCGGTCTCGCTCTTCGTTCCGGTGTTACGGTGCTTAACACTCCAGGGACTATAGATTCTGATTACAGGGGGGAAGTTCGGGTTATCCTTATTAATCTCGGACAGGAACCTTTTCAGGTTATGCCACAGGATAGGATTGCACAAATGATCATAGCCCCTGTGGTTCAGTTAGTATGGGAGGAAAATGAATCCCTTTCAGATTCAGTACGTGGAGAAGGTGGCTTTGGCAGTACCGGTGTGAAGTAAAAGAGTTGACATTCTTACTTTTAGGTAGTATAAATTTCGCCAAATAGAATATGTAAGGCTATGAAGGGAAGAGTAGTTTTACGACCACTGAACAGAGAGTGGAGGCCATGGGCTGAGAGCCTCATGCAGCAGGGTAGACCGAAGACCATTCCTGAGCCGGCATCGAAGCTTGAAGCTTTTTGGCGTAAGATGCAGGGGAACGCCCCTTACAGCGTAAAGAGGGCCAGCTTTATAAGCTGGAACTGGAGTGGAACCGCGATATAGCCCACATCGTCTCCAGAAGGAGAGATGTGGGCATTATTTTTTAGGGGTGATACGCATGTTCGAGCTTAAAAACGCCAATGAGGATATGATAGAAATTGAAAGTGGCAGTGTTCTTAATGTATTGAAGCGCTGGGAGATGCATAAAGAGGCTGTGGCAGCCAAGATTAACGGTCGTTATGTTGATCTCTCAGCTGAGATCGCAGAGAGCGGATTGTTAGAAGCTATAGATGGCGCCAGCGAAGAGGGGCTTGATATTATACGGCACTCAGCAGCTCACCTTATGGCTCAGGCTTTTCAATCTCTTTATCCGGAAGCTCACTTTGGGATAGGCCCATCCATTAAAAACGGATTCTACTATGATATGGAACTCCCGGAATCAATTTCGGAGGAAGCGCTTCCAAAAATTGAAAAGGAAATGAAACGTCTTGCGAAGCGTGCTTTCCCCATAGAGCGCCAGATTTTGAAAAAAGAAGAAGCGATTGCCTTTTTTAAAGAGCGTGGAGAAAAGTACAAAGTGGAATTGATAGAGGAGATAGAAGATGGGACTGTGAGTCTGTACAGGCAGGGAGACTATGTAGACCTTTGCAGAGGGCCTCACGTACCGAATACTTCATGGATAAAGCATTTTAAACTTCTTTCAGTAGCCGGAGCTTATTGGAGGGGCGATGAAAAAAACATAATGTTGACCCGTGTCTACGGAACGGCTTTTGCAGATGAGGAATCTCTTCAAACTTATATAACAAGACTTGAAGAAGCGAAGAATAGAGACCACCGTAAAATAGGCAAAGAACTCGACCTTTTCAGTATTCAGCCCGAAGGTCCTGGATTTCCCTTCTTCCACCCCAAGGGCATGGCTATACTGAACAAGCTCACTGAGTTCTGGCGACAAGTTCACGAAAAGAACGGGTACTGCGAGATTCGAACCCCTCTTATTCTTGATCGCAGTCTTTGGATTCGTTCTGGGCATTGGGATCACTATCGTGACAACATGTATTTTACAGAGATCGACGAGATGCCTTTTGCCATTAAACCAATGAATTGCCCTGGTGGAATTCTTATTTATAAAAGTCAGATAAGAAGTTATCGTGATCTTCCCTTGCGGATGGCGGAATTAGGGATAGTCCACCGCCACGAGCGATCAGGTGTTCTTCATGGTTTAATGCGAGTACGTTGTTTTACGCAGGATGATGCTCATCTTTACTGCACACCAGAGCAGGTTAAAGATGAGATCAAAGGGATTATGTATCTTTGCCAGTACATATATAGGGATATCTTTGGCTTTAAATATACAATGGAGCTTTCTACCCGTCCTGAGAACTCCATGGGGTCAGAAGAACAGTGGAATATAGCTGAAACTGCCTTGAAAGAAGCTCTGGAAGAAACTAATATGCAATATCGCGTCAATCCTGGTGACGGCGCTTTTTATGGTCCCAAGATAGATTTCCACCTTGAGGATTGTATCGGACGTACATGGCAGTGTGGAACAATTCAGCTTGATTTCCAGATGCCTGAAAAATTCGACTTGACATTCGTCGGAGCTGACGGAAAAGAACATCGGCCCGTAATGCTTCACAGAACAATTCTGGGAAGTCTGGAACGGTTCTTCGGAATACTCATAGAACAGTTCGCTGGAGCTTTTCCTTATTGGTTAGCGCCTGTACAGGTCCGTTTGCTTCCTATCTCGGAAGATTTTCTTGATTATGCACGATTGGTTCAGGCGAAATTGGTTGCTAATAATATCAGGGTTGAAATAGATAGCAGAGATGAAAAGCTGGGGAAGAAGATCAGAGATGCCCAGATTCAGAAAATCCCATACATGGCCGTTATCGGAGAAAAAGAAGTTGCCAGCGATCAGGTCGCGCCTAGAGAGCGGAGCAGAGGGGATCTTGGTGCAATGTCAATCAACAGTTTTATTGATGTTTTAATGGAAGAAAAGAATCCGCTACTTAACAAGTAATTGCCAGATTTCAGCAGCTGTGATATAGTTTCTTAGTCTAAAGAAGAGGCCCACCCTCTCACCTGACGACGCAAGGCGTTGTTGTCTGGTCGAAACCATAACACTCTTTGAGAGTATTGCTTTGTATGTGTGAGGGTCGGTGGAAATCCATCGGCCCTTTTTTATATTATCACGGAGGTGAAGTGTTATAGCCAAAAGAGAAGCAGGGGAACCCCGCGTCAATGATGAAATCACTGTGAGTGAAGTGTTATTGATTGACGATAACGGAGTCAAAATAGGTGTCACCAAAATAGAGGATGCTTTACGTATGGCAGAAGAGAGAAATCTTGATCTAGTTGAGGTGGCTCCCCAGGCTAAAGTGCCAGTTTGCCGTATCCTTGATTATGGCAAATATCGTTATCAACTGCAGAAAAAAGAAAAAGATGCACGAAAGAAACAGAAGGGACAAACCCTAAAAGAAATCAAAATGCGTCCGAAAATCGATGAACACGACTATAATTTTAAGGTTAAGGCTGTTATGAATTTCTTGAAATGCGGACACCGGGTAAAAGTTTCTATTTTTTTCAGAGGTCGTGAGATGGCTTTCCTTGATAAAGGGCGCAATGTCCTTGCAAGAGTGGTTCATGACACAGAGAGTTTAGGCAAGGTAGAAGCAGAACCTCGTATGGAAGGTCGTTATATGAGAATGATGCTCACACCTTTAGGGCCGACAAAAACAAAGGAAACAAACAAACAGGATAAAAATCAGGAAGAAGTTGAACAGTCAGAGTAATAATCTTACAGAACAACTCTTTGGTGTAGTGTTTTAGTATACTTAACAGTGTGAAAGGAGGGTATTACTATGCCTAAGTTGAAATCTCATTCAGGAGCAAAAAAGAGATTCTCTTCAACCGGAACAGGCAAGTTCAGCTATAGAAAAAATGGAAGAGGGCATCTTTTGACAGGAAAGAGCAGAAGTCGTCTTCGTCGTCTCCGTAAAACGGGGTATGTTCCAGAAACATTGGCTGGAGATCTAAAAAAGCTGCTTCCCTATAGCTAGGGGTCGATTTCACGTATAAAATAAAGAATTTATGATTAAGAGAGGTGACATGCTATGCCTCGTGTTAAGGGTGGTAGCGTTAGTAATAAAAAAAGGAAAAAGCTATTTTCCATCACAAAAGGGTATTGGGGCAAAAAGAAGAATGTTTATAGAAGAGCGAGGGAAGCTTTTCTTAAATCTCTGTCTAGAGCCTATGATGACCGCAAACTGAAGAAAAGAGATTTTAGGCGTTTGTGGATCACTCGTATAAATGCGGCTGCGCGGGCCCAGGGGATGAGCTATAGTTCGCTTATAGCCGGACTTAAAAAAGCGGGCATTGGAATTAACAGAAAAATGCTTTCAGAACTGGCCATCAACGATATGCCGGCCTTTGCAAAATTGGTTGAACAAGCCCGTAATGCGTTAGGACAGTAGTTTTGAAAACGTATAGTTCTCTCCGAGTAGAGAGAACCATTGTAGCAGGGTTCCTATCGCTGATAGTGATAGGAACCCTGCTTATATGGGCCTTTAATTTGGAGGGAGAGCACTCTATCGCAGTTGTAGACGCTTTATTTACGGCGACATCTGCTGTTTGTGTTACAGGATTGACTGTTGTAGACACCGGTAAAGATCTGACGTTATTGTCTCAATGGGTTGTCCTTGTCCTTATACAACTGGGAGGACTTGGGGTTATGACTGCCGCTACGACCCTTCTACTACTTTTCAGACAAAAAATAGGGATACGCCAACGTTTGCTTTTTGCGGGAGGTCTTGGACTCGATACGCCGGCAGGAGCCATTAAGCTTCTTATCCTCATATTGAAGATGACTGTTGCAATAGAGGTGGCTGGGGCCGTCCCCCTTTTCATAGCATTTGTTCGGGACTACAACCCGGCGCGGGCTTTATATCTGGCTTTATTTCATAGCATTAGTGCTTTCTGCAACGCAGGTTTTTCTCCTTTCTCAACGGGCTTGCAAGGTTATGCTCATACTTTTCTTGTTCCCGCCACTATTATGCTTCTAATTATTTTAGGTGGTGCAGGCTTTCTTGTTCTTTTGGGAATAGCCCGATATATGAGAAGGGGTGAACCATTGACACCTCACTGCCACCTTGTCATAAAGGTTACAGGTATCCTGATCATTGGCGGAGCTTTTCTATTTCTTATTTCTGACTGGAACGGGGCATTTAGAGGACTATCTCCAACTCTTAAAGTATGGAACGCTCTTTTTCAGAGCGTCACCCCTCGCACTGCGGGGTTTGATACTATACGAACAGCGAACTTTACAGCTTTGGGGGTTTTTGTTACCTGCCTATTGATGATCATAGGGGCTTCTCCTGGCTCTACTGGTGGTGGGGTCAAAACGACGACCTTGGGACTTTTAGTCTATTCGGCTCTTTGTGAGATGAGGGGAAGAAATAACATTGTTTATGCTAATCGTAATATATCCTTTAATAATGTGCGCAGAGCTCTTTCGTTAAGCCTTCTGTACGTTAGTACCGTCCTTTTGAGTATAGTGTTATTGTCTTTTACGGAAACGGCTCCCTTCCACACATTGATCTTTGAAGCCTTCTCCGCTATGGGCACGGTGGGACTTTCATTGGGAATTACGTCGTCCCTTTCTACAATGGGTAAAATTATTCTTATAATGTTGATGTTCTGGGGAAGGGTTGGTATCCTTACATTTATGTACGTAGTAATAACTCGAGAAACACGGGATAATGTGAATTACGCTGCAACAAACATCCCGGTAGGCTAGGAGGCTAATGGGTATGGCTGAGAAAAGAAAAATGGTCCTTGTGGTTGGATTGGGACGTTTTGGCCTCTCCTTATGTGAAAAGCTGGCTGCTATGGGGCAGTATGTAGTTGGAGTTGATGCAGACCCGGCCAAAGTTGAAGCAGTAGCAGATATTATAGCTTTAGCAGCTCAGCTTGACGCTACTGATGAAGATGCTCTTATAAAAGTTGGGGCGAAAGAAGCGGACATCGCTGTCGTTACCATAGGAGAAAACATAGAGGCTAGTATTCTTGCAACCACTATAATCAAGGGGTTTAATATCCCCCTTGTTGTAGCTCGTGCTCAGACGGCACTTCATGCCAGAGTCCTTTCGCGGGTCGGGGCACATAGAGTTATTTTCCCAGAACGGGATATGGGGCAAAAAGTAGCGGAACAGTTTGTCCATCCTTGGCTTTCAAGTTTCTCTCAACTTCCGGGTGGAGACTATTTGGTGGGAGAAGTTATGCCATTGCGTGAAATGTTGGGGAAAAGCCTTGCCGAACTGGATTTTCGGAAGAAATATAATGCAATGGTTTTGCTTTTTGATAGGAAAGGGTCACGATTTTTGCCGTCGGCAGATACGGTTATAAATAAAGACGATCTCCTTCTTATCGCCGGTAAAAAGAATGATTTGGATAAACTTTTATTGGCCATTGAGGAAGAACGTGAAAGGGAGGGTAATGGAGCGTGAGCGAAATTCATAACAATATAGAAAAGTGTCGTGTTGAATTTCTGGATCAGCTTGAACAGGCCAGTTCTGCTGATGAAATTCAGGATCTGAAAGTGAAGTACCTTGGTAAAAAAGGGAAAGTCACGTCGCTTTTGAAAACTCTTGGATCACTGCCTCCAGAGAAAAGGCCAGCGGTGGGGCAGTTGGTCAACAAGCTGAGAGATGAAATAGAAGAACAGCTTTCAATACGCAAAACTTTTTTGGAAGAAAAAGAATGGGAGGAAGCAGAACAGAAAGAGTTCATTGATGTGACCCTCCCTTCTCGCGGCCGGACGTGGGGTGCTTTTCATCCAGTGGCACAGGTTACTATTGATGTCATAAATATCCTTTCAGGATTAGGCTTTTCTGTTGCTTTGGGCCCCGAGATCGAGGATGATTTTCATAATTTTGAGGCCCTTAATATTCCATCTTTTCACCCGGCAAGGGATATGCAGGATACTTTTTATTTTGATGAAAAACATTTGCTTAGAACACATACTTCTCCAGTGCAGGTTCGCTCTATGCTGAAATATGGGGCACCTCTTAGAATAGTATGTCCAGGAAAGGTCTATCGACGGGATAGTGACCCGACTCATTCACCCATGTTCCATCAGCTGGAAGGCCTTCTTGTGGATAAAGATATTGCCATTGCTGACTTAAAGGGATGCTTAGAAGTGCTGGTTAACAGTATTTTTGGTCGGCCGCTCAAAGCGCGATATCGAGCTAGCTATTTCCCATTCACCGAACCCTCTCTTGAACTGGACGTAGAGTGTGTTGAATGCTCTGGGAAGAATCCCCAGTGCCGTATTTGTAAAGGTACGGGCTGGCTTGAAATAGGCGGTCTCGGTATGGTTCACCCGAATGTTTTGAGAGCTGGTGGTATTGATCCTAATGTTTACAACGGCTTTGCCTGGGGAATGGGGCTTGATCGCCTTGCTCTGCTAAAGTACAAACTGACAGACCTCCGCGTTCTTTTTGAGGGGAATGTCCCCTATCTTCTTTCTGGGAGGTGCAAATCATGTTAGTGTCCTGGAATTGGCTTAATGGCCTTGTATCTATTCCCGCGTCTCTTGAAGAGGTTGCGGAAAAACTTACTCTCACTGGTTGCGAAGTAGAGGCAATAACTCGTCCATGCGAAAGGTTATCAGGTGTGCGGGTTGCCCAGGTTATTGCTCTCGAACCGCATTCTCGTAAAAATTCCCTTCGAGTAGCCTCTCTCAATTATGGGGAGGGGGCAGCAGTCTGTGTCACAGCTGCTACCAATTTAAAAATTGGAGATCTTGTACCTTATGGGCCTTCAGGTGCCGTACTTGCTGATGGAACAGTGCTTGGAGAAAGGGATTTTGATGGTGTGGTGAGCCAGGGGATGATGCTTTCGGCTGATGAAATTGGTCTCCCTGATATAGCTGATGAATCTGGCATTTTACGCCTACCTTCGGATGCTCCTGTCGGAAAAGACGTAAAGAAATATCTACGCCTGGACGATGCGGTTCTTGATATCTCTATTACACCGAATAGAGGGGATTTGTTGAGTGCTCTTGGCATCGCCAGGGAAGTGTACGCTCTTTTCCCAGATGTTGTAGGCAGGAAAAACTTTAAGAATCGTTCAAATGAAGGTATGGAGTGGCCTGTTAATTTCCGCTCTATATCTTTGGAGGACGAAGGTTGTCGGTGTTATCTGTTGGGACTTGCTACAGATGTCAAGATCGAACCATCTCCATTGCCTATACGCATATTACTATCTCTTATGGGTATGCGCCCCATATCCAATATAGTCGATGCTACCAACCTGACCATGCTTTTAATGGGTCAGCCTCTCCATGCCTTTGATCTAGACCGTTTACCAGAGAACGAAATTACAGTTCGCTCTGCCACGCCAGAAGAAAAGATCATTACTCTTGACGGCAAAGAAAGAGTCCTTGATCCCCTTGATATTCTCATTACAAGTGGAGGATCAGCCATTGGTATTGCTGGAGTTATGGGAGGGGAGAATACTGAAATTTGTGAAACGACTCGCAATGTTGTCATAGAAAGCGCTAATTTT
Organism: Aminobacterium sp. EBM-42; assembly: GCF_001896635.1. Classification (NCBI taxonomy): domain Bacteria; kingdom Thermotogati; phylum Synergistota; class Synergistia; order Synergistales; family Aminobacteriaceae; genus Aminobacterium; species Aminobacterium sp. EBM-42. The sequence continues at coordinate 68,251 of NZ_MPPC01000027.1, read as the reverse complement.
GATGCAATAAGGGTTAGCCGCACTTCTCGCCGCCTTGGGCTTAATAGTGAAGCGGCTTTCAGGTACTCAAGGGGAGTAGATCCAGAACTCGTATACCCAGCTATGGCCTATGTTATTTCTCTACTGAAGAAGTGGGGCGCCGCTACCACGGAATGGGAAGTCCTTGAAGCAACAACAGGATCCATCAGCGGCCGTGAAGTAGTATTGACCCGGGAAAAACTCAATAAACTATTGTTATGGGATGATCTTCAAGAGTCTTCTCAAATTCTTGGGCGTCTTGGTATCAGAGAGGTGTCAAAAGAAAAAGAGAACATGCGTATTTTTAAAATCCCTTCTTACAGGCCAGATATCTCAATAGAGGAAGATCTTATCGAAGAAGTGGCCAGAATTCGGGGATATAACGATATGCCAAGTCGTCTCCCTCAAAAGATGAGCCATCCAGGAGAAAGAGGGGCATGGACGGAACTCCAGGCAGGTCTGCGCCAAATAGCGTTGGCAAGAGGATACATTGAGGTTGTAACATACTCTTTCCTGTCACCGTCTTATATAAAACTTCTTCGGTTGCCGGAAGATGATGAAAGGGCACACCCCTTTGTCTTATCCAATCCTCTTAGCGCAGACCTTTCGGCAATGCGGACATTGATGCTTCCAGGCCTGATTAACGCTCTTGCTTCTTCACTCCGATCCGGGTGGAGAGAGGCTGTTCGCCTATTTGAACTGGGCAGGGTATTCCTGCGGGATTCAGAATCAGACGCGGGGAAAAAAGAAGTAGAGAGGTTAGCAGGGCTTATCTACCCAGGCCGTGACATACGTAATGTTTATAAAGAATGTCTAGTAGAAGATTTTATGTCTGTCAAAAGCGATGTAGAAGCTTTTCTTCAGAGCAGGGGCGTAAATTACATCTTAAGGTTGGGGGCAGAACCCTTCGGACACGGGGGACAAACAGCTGAGATATGTATTGGCAATGAAAAAGTTGGCTACATTGCCCGGCTTAAACCATCCCTTGAAAAAGAACTGGACATGGGGTCCCCTATATATGCTTTTGAGATATCCCTTGATCCACTTATTGAGGATGTCCATCCTTTGTTCTGCGAAAATCCGCCATATCCTGCTGTCCACCGGGATATATCTCTTTTAGTGCCTGAAAATAAAGAAGGAAAGACAGTAGAAGATGAAATTCGTTCAGCAGCAGGTTCTTTGCTTTGGAACCTTCGTCTTTTCGATGTGTATAAGGGCCATGGCGTTCCGGAAGGATCGCGCAGCCTGGCTTTCTCCCTTGCCTATAGGGATATGAAACGCACGCTTAGCGATGAAGAAGTTGATGCAGTGCATAATAGAGTAAGGGAAGAAATGGCGTCAAAAGGGTATACTCTTCGCTAAATGATGAGTTCAGGAACGGAGGCACTGGCTATGATAACTCTGAATTCTATCGAACAACTGGCTAATCGTTTAGCAGAATTGCTAACAAAGTTAAAAGATGAAAACGAGCAGTTAAAAAAAGAAGCTCACTCTCTCAGGCAAAAAGTGTCAGAAAAAGATCTGGAGCATATACGAGAAACGAAAGAGCTTCAGCGAACAATAGAAAGACTTGAGCGAGAGAGAATGATGTTGCAAAAAGAAAAGGCTCAGCTAGACAATCAGATGAAGAGCGTTTACGATAAACTGAATGCCTTGTTACCAGAACAATCAGAACAAGGTCATAATTCCTAACAGAGGAGCTGAATGCTTTGTCTATCCCTGTGCGGGATGTAACGCTCAAGCTCGGTAAAAAGGAATACCACTTGAAAACAACATTGAACGAGGAATCATATGGGCGAGTTGTTTCATTGTTGAAAGAGTCTGCTGATAAGATTGGCAAAGAGACTGGCCAGGAGCATCTTTTGCTTCTGGTAAGTCTCCATCTTGCCTATTGTCTTGACCACGCCAATGAGACTTTTGAAGATATTATTCAAAAATATTCTCCAGGGGAAAATTCCAGACCATGACTCTGGCGTTAGGTATTGATATTTCAATTGTTTTTGTATTGATCTTTCTCTCTTTACGTGGGCTCTTCCGGGGGCTTACAGGTGAGTTGTTTTCTCTTGGTGGAGTAATTGGGGGGGCTTTTCTTGCATGGCATTTAGGCCCTGCCCTTTCCAGCTGGTATTTAGAGAAATGGGCCGGTAACCCTTCGATTGTTCTTGTCATTTCAATGGCCCTGCTGTTTATTCTTGTTGTTGTCATTGCGACCCTTGCATGCCGTATGGTTCAGATTTTTTTAAGATGGTCTGCCTTATCCTTCATTGATAGGATTCTTGGGGGGATGGCTGGAGCTCTGAAGGGAGTTTTCCTTGTCCTTTTCCTCTATGCAGTATTGATGGCGTTTTCCTCTTTTATATCTCCTCAGTGGTTTAAGGAGAGCATTGCTATGAAACTAGCTTCTCAGGCATGGCCGTATGTCAATACATTTCTTTATTCTGCGGAAGGGGATAACCTATCCCATGAAAGTACGTAAGGAAGTTTGGAATCTCCTTGAAATCGATAAAATTCTTTCTATCTTTGCTAAATCACTACGCAGCGATCTTGGCTTATCAGTTCTCACAGCTATAACTCCCTGTGAAACAATAGACACCCTTCGCAACCGCCAGAACCTCCTGATTGCTTATCGTGATTATGTTGATCGTTATGGAGATTTTCCTTGGAATCAGAATGTAAGCAGTGTTGCGGAAGAAATACATGCTGCTCGAAAAACTGCACTCTTGACAGGTCAGGAGCTAGTTGCTGTCCGCATGCTTCTGTTGCTTGCGACCAGAATCAAAGATGTTTTAAACCAAGTGAAAGATGAGTTCGCTCCTTTTGCAGGCGTGCTTAAGAAAATACGAGATTTCAAATACGAGATTGAATCACTTGCCGTCTTGGATGAAGATGGAAACCTTTTTGATTCTGCTACTCCGACTTTGTTGCGAATTAGAAAAAGTGAAGAGGCAGTTCGTCAATCAATTCGATTAAGGGCACAGGCCCTTTTCGCTAATTCCCGAATAAATAATATGTTGCAGGAACGTTTGCTCACTTTTAGACAGAATAGATTTACTGTTCTTGTCCGGCAAGAATTCGCATCTCGTTTCCCCGGCACGTTTATCGACCGCTCTGGTTCCGGTAACTCTGTTTACATGGAACCTCGAAGTCTTGCAGAGCTTAATAGCCGCCTTGTACTTCTTATACAGGATGAAGAAGAGGAAAAGAGGAGAATATTATCAGAACTCACTCAAATGATTCTTGGGAGAGAAAAAGCAATAGTCGACGCAGAAGGTGTTCTAGGTCAGATAGATATACTCTATGCTCTTACTGACGTTATGGGAAAATATGGATGGACTCTTCCGGAACTCTCAAAAAAGCCTTTTTTTGTCTTTTATGATCTACTTCACCCACTCTTGGGTGAAAAGGGAATCCCTCTTACAATTGAATGCGGGAGAAGCTTCCATGTCCTTGTTGTTACTGGGCCAAATACTGGTGGTAAAACAGTAGCCCTTAAAACTGTTGGTATGGGCATAATCCTTGCGTGGTGCGGTTTTCCCCTTCCAGCAAAGGAAGGAACTGTAGTTGGTAATCTTGACAACGTATTTGCAGACATAGGGGACGAACAGAGTATTGAGCAGAATCTTTCTACATTTAGCGCTCATCTTAAAAACATTATCCATATTCTTTCAGAAGCAACGCGATCTTCTCTTGTTCTTCTCGATGAACTTGGGGCTGGGACCGACCCTCAGGAAGGAGCGGCATTAGGAATAGCTCTCATAGACACTTTACGGGAAAAGAAAAGCATTACTTTAGCGACGACCCACCATAATCCTATTAAAAGCTACGCTTTAACTACTCCCCATGTGGAAACAGCGAGCATGGAATTTAACGTAGAGACCCTGGCGCCTACGTATCATCTTCTCATGGGCATCCCGGGGCGAAGTAATGCCATTTATATTGCAGAGCGTTACGGCATGCCGTCAGAAGTGCTTCAGAAGGCCAGGGCGACCCTTAAAGAGCAGGAAATATCCATGGAGGAAGTCATTGCAGATCTTCATGAGAGGAAGGCTCTGCTAAACCATGAGTGGGAAAAAATGGAAGAGCAACGTCAAAAGGCCGACCTTTTGAGCAAGGAGTATTCTGAAAAAATGAAGGCGCTTGAAGAACAAAGAGAGAAAATAATAGCCAAAGCAGAACAACAGGCTGCAACTGTTCTTGCATCAGCAGAAGAAGAGTCAAGGCGGATGATACGTGACCTGGACGAAGCAGCCAGGTCTGTGGTTCAAAGGAATTTACATGGGAAAAGAGAGAACATACGGGAAAAAAGAAAAGAACTTGAGCAAAAAGAGGAAAAGAGATTCATTAAAAAAATGAAGGATGAAAAACGCAATTTAGAAATAGGTGATGCTGTTTCAATTGCGGGGACCTCTATAACAGGCACTATACTGGCTCTGAAAGGAAATAAAGCAGAAGTGCAGGCAGGTGCTGCACGTATGGATGTTCCCTTGATCTCTTTGACACCAACGTCAAAAAAGGTCAGAGACGCCTTGCCGGAAAGCCCAGCCATGAGCGCAACTAAGCCTCAGGGCGTGCCCCTTTCCTTGATGATCAGGGGGATGACAGTAGACGAAGCCATGCCTCTGGTAGAGCAATATCTTGACAGAGCAATGCGCGCAGGATATCTGAGTGTAGAAATTATACATGGCCGAGGAGAAGGCATTCTCCGTCGGGAAGTTCACCAATTTTGTGCACATCTAAGTTATGTTGAAAGCTATCGTCTTGGCGGCCCCGGCGAGGGCGGGCATGGGGTGACAATTGTAACTTTTAAAAAGTAATAATGTTCAGACTTACTCAGTTGCAGTAAATCCTGGCACGTGGTAATATTTTCGACGTTCATTAGGTGCCTGTAGCTCAGCGGATAGAGCGTTGGCCTCCGGAGCCAAAGGTCTGGGGTTCGAATCCCCGCAGGCACGCCATTTAATAAAATAGCCGGGTCGCTTAAGCGGGCCGGTTTTTTTATTATGTTCTTATGTATAGCCTGTATAGCAGCAACTTGAGCTACTTGCCCTTATTTCACAATCCTGTCACGAAGTGCCACTTTCATTGCTTCTTCCATGGGTAAGAAAAGCCCCCCTTTTTTAAATTATAAAATAACAGATGACTTTTTGCCCGGTGTGCCATCAACGTTGACACTTCAGGTATCCATGCCTATACTTTGTATTAAATTAATGGGATAGTGTCCCGCGAGATGGTACGCCATTAGTATTATTGGCCTTATTTTAAGTTTATGAGTGTTGGGTGGCAGATATGAATCCGCTAATTTCTATGCGAACACAATAAATACTTTTCAAAACTATAACTATAACTATAACTATAAATATAAAGATTGTAGGAGGTATGTTATGACAACGCAATTGATTGAGTGTGTCCCTAATTTTAGTGAGGGTCGCCGCAAGGATGTTATCGAGGCAATCGTTGATTCTTTTCGCGGTAAGAGAGGACTCTATCTTCTGGACTACAGAGCTGACGAAGATCACAACCGCCTTGTTATCAGTCTTGTGGGCGAACCGGCTCCGATCCAAGAATCCCTTATCGAAGCAACAAAAACTGCACTGAAACATATTGACATGAATTTACATCATGGAGGGCATCCTCGCATTGGCGCAGTTGATGTCATTCCTTTTACTCCGCTTAAAGGTATCACTATGAAAGAGTGCGTCGACTTGGCACACTCTTTTGGTGAGTGCTATTTTAAAAATACAGGTATTCCTGTTTACTTTTACGAAGATGCGGCAAAGATGCCTGCAAGAAAGAAATTGGAAGTTGTCCGAAAGGGGCAGTACGAGGTTCTTAAGGATGAGGCAAAGAATAATCCAGATCGTTATCCTGATATTGGTGGGCCAGGGCTTCATCCCACAGCTGGAGGAACGGCAGTGGGAACAAGAAAACTTCTTGTTGCCTTTAACGTTAACCTTAAGACAGAAGATGTTGAGATAGCAAAGAAGATCGCAAACACTGTTCGTGCGTCTTCAGGTGGCTTCTGTCATGTTAAAGGCATTGGCCTTGCACTTGAAGAGCGTGGAATTACACAAGTCAGTATGAATTTGGTTGACTACGAGGCAAACTCTCTTTACAGGGTACTCGAAACAATTCGTATGGAAGCAAAGCGTTGGGGTGTGTCGGTTCTCGAGACAGAAATCTATGGTATGATTCCAGCCAAGGCTCTTATTGATAGTGCAGCTTATTACTTACAAATTGCAGACTTCGACCCCTCACAGGTCCTTGAGCTCCGGCTTCTTGAGCTTATGGGAAAAAATGGCGAATAATAATTAGGAGAAAGCTTCATGGACAACGATTACATATTTGCAATAAAAAGAAGGTGCCCTCATGGCGCGCGAAGAATATTTTAACAGGTCTCTTTTGCGGGCACTTTTGATAGTTGAAGCCCTTGGTAAAGAAAAAACTCCCCTTGGAATAGGTGAGATTAGTAGATTGACAGGGTTAAGCAAAAGTACAACCCATCGGTTAGTTTTGACATTAGAGAGCAGAGGGTGGTTAAAACGATTGCCTGATAACGACAAGTATTGCTTGGGAATGAAGTTTGTCACCCTCTCATGGATAGCGCGCGAGGAGTTTGCTTCATGTCGGGAAGTTCACCCTTTTTTATGCAAGCTAGCCGATATTACTAAAGAAACGGTATTGCTTAACGTGTGGAATAATAACGAAGTTATTTGTGTCGACAAAATTGAAGCATCTCAGCAAATTAGCGTCACACCGAAGTTGAATCAATCTTTCCCCATTCATGCGGGAGCATCTGGCTTTGCGGTTCTTACTACAATGCCTTTTCAAATGGTTGCGCAAATATTTAATACACGTAAATTTGAAACTTATACAGCACGCACGTTGATTGATCCGCAAAAACTTCTAAGGAAATACGCTGAAGCAAAAGAAAAGGGCTATGTCATAAGCTTTGGGGAAAAGGATGATGGTGTTACTGGTATAGCAACCGGACTTTATTTTCCTCATGAACAGAACTATGCGAGCATTTCTGTAGTTTTACCAGACTCACGTGCCACAGAAGATGTTAACGAGAAAATTATTTCTGCTGTTTTGGACATAAAAGAAGAGATCAATCTACATTTTAATTTTGCGACAAAGAGCATTTAGTAGGAGGCAGAACTTATTGTGGTTGTAGCGGCTTGGAGAAAAGGGGACAACCTCAAGGAATGGTGGGATGTGAACATTGTATGTAGAGCTATTGATAACGTTGTGTTTGTGGCGGCAGTGAACAGGATAGGCCCCGCTAATGATAAGAGGGAGTTTCTTGGCAGGTCTGCCGTGATTGATCCCAAGGGATATGTTGTTTCAGGTAAGGTAGATGAAAAAGAGAGGATAATATTTTCAGAGATAGACTTGGACGATGTAAGAGAATGTCGCTTTAATAATCCAGTTTTGCTTGATCGTAATTTAAATGAATACTATATATTAAATAGATTGTGTGAGTCTTTATAAACAGATAGAGTAGGTGGCTCCTTTATTGCATCTTCAACCTGGTAGACAAAATAAGAGCCTCCAAGTTGAGTGTCTCAAACTACGATTTACGAAATTCAAGAATACGTCGTGACTTCAAGTTTTTTGGGGTAAATTAGTAGCCTTGATTTTTAATATGGCGTATGTTTTCTTTTTAAATTTTTCTATTTTAGCAGCGTAAAGAAAAGAAACATGTAATGTGATTTTTTAATTTTTGACTATGATTCATATGAAGAAAGCCGTTAATCAGTGCTTTGAAAAAAACGAAGCTCTGAAAATAAAGGTCTGGGGTTCAAATCCTCGCAGGCACATCATTTTGTGACGTAAGCCGGATTGAAAAGGAAATGATTAGGGTGAAACTCTTTACTGCTTCAGCATTGCTTGTGCTGTTTGTTTTTCTCGGACTTGGTACGATCGTTGCCCGTAAAATAAAGGAAGCCAGTGATTATACAGTTGCAGGACGAAAAGCAGGGGTAAGCGGAGTCGCGGGTGTTATTATGGGGGCTCTTATTGGAGGGGCTTCTACGGTGGGAACCGCTCAGATGGCTTACGAATATGGCCTTTCAGCATGGTGGTTCACTCTGGGTGGCGGCATAGGGTGTCTCATTTTGGGATGGGGATTTGCATCTCCTTTGCGAAGTTCTGGTGTTGTGACCATTCCAGAATTTCTTAAAAGACATTATGGCAGATCAGTCAGCATGCTTTCCATGGTGGCATCATCAGTTGGAACATATATTTCTGTGGTTGCTCAATTTCTTTCAGGTGTTGCTTTGTTGCAGACAGTTTTTCCTTTCCCTTCTTTTGTTGCATCCATTGGTGTAGCTTGTCTGATCCTTGGATTTCTGTGTTTAGGCGGTCTGAAAAGTTACAGCGTTATAGGGAAAGCAAAGATAGCGATGCTCTTCCTTATTCTGACAGTTTCGGTATTACTTGGTATGGGTAAAGGAGTAACCCCCTCCTGGCTTTATCATAATATTGGAAATAAAACTTTATTCAGCCCCTTCGGATTTGGCGTGGGAAAGGGACTGGGAGCGTTTCTGTCGATGATAGTTGGTATTTTCTGTACTCAAATTTATATACAAGGAGTTTTTGCAGCTTCAAATCCAGACACGGCTCGTAAGGGGACGTTATTAGCTGGTATCCTTATTCCTCCCCTTGGCTTAATGGGGATTTACATAGGTCTTTTTATGAGGACTGCTGGTGTTTCTATTGTACCGTCACAAGCTCTGCCAATGTTCATACGCTTGTACTTTCCTCCCATCCTGGGTGGAATATTCTGGGCAGGAATATTGATAACTGTAGTTGGTGCTGCTGCAGGTCTTTCTTTTGGTATTGCTACAAATCTAGTGCAAGATTTTCTGAAAGCCTTGCCATATATGAAAATGGATGAAAAAAGAGCTCTTTTTATGAGTAGGGCAGCTGTGATTTTTATAGTTCTAAGCGCAGCTTATATGGGAGAGTTGTTTAGTGGTGATATGATTCTTCAGTGGAGTTATTTAAGTATGAGCCTGCGGGGGGCTGGAACTTTTTTCCCTTTCATCGTTGCCCTTCTGTTCCCCCTTCAGCTTTCTCCCTGTTGGGCATTATGCTCTGCTGGTGGAGGCTTATTGGCAGTATTGATAGCGCCTTTTATATTTACTAATGTCCCCCCGCTTTTTCTTGGACTTTTAGTTTCAGCGTCTTTCTCTGGCTTAGGTATTTGTTTACGGAGGTGATTTTTATGATCGGGCAGACCAAGATTATGAAAATAATAGATTCTACTGAAAAAGTAATAAAAATTATAGTTGATCCCAATCCTTTCCACCCTGCAGGAGGAGGTCAGCCAGGAGATACGGGTTGTTTAAGGGCTGAAAATTTTCTTGCCCATGTCATAGATTGCCAAAAAGAAGGAGAAGAGATTGTCCTTTATATAAAAGTCAAAAGTGGTACCATCCATGAAAATATGCAAGTTGAAAGTTTTGTTGACTTGGAGCGCCAGTGGCTTCTTTCGCGGATGCATTCCGGGGAACATGTTATTTCAAAGGTACTTGAGAACACATACCCAGAACTGCATATTTATAAAGTTGACGTAGGAACAGAATCCACAGCGGTATATTTGCGTTATCCTCACGAATTGAACTGGGAAATTCTTTTTAAGGCCGAGGAAGACGCAAATGAAGTTGTTAAAAAAGATCTTCCTGTCACTGTGAATGTATTGTCTCCTGAAGATGCAAAAAAGATGATAGATCTGAAAGCAAACTGGGAGCGTATAGGGGAAAATGATTTGGTTCGTGTGGTGACTATCCCCGACTTCGATATGATTGCGTGCTCAGGGACCCACGTTTGCAGAACTTCCGATATTGGAGGTGTTTTTATAGAAGGATTCAACGGCAGAGCTCCTGAATGGGAGTTTCGCTTTACGGTCCATAGAGAAGAGGCAATGAGGAAAGAGAGCTATGTTATGCGAAAATTGCTTCGTACCATTGGTTGTCCTCTTGAAAAACTCGAAGAAGTTTTTAAAAGACTTCAAATGGGAAACAAAGCTCTTATCAAAGGATTGGATCATCTTAAAGAATATGTTTCCTTCCCCTGGGTAGAGCAGTCTATGGGGGGGCATCCTCTGTATTCCTTTGAACTTCCAAATATTCCTATAGAAGTAGTTTCTTCCTGTGTAAGTCGAAAACTTAAAGAGATACCAGAGGCGATTTGTCTTTGTATAGTACCAGCCGAGGAAGGATGTCATTTCCTTTTAGGAGGAGGAGAAAAAACATCCCTTGATCTTCAGGGTTTTGTGAAGAACAATAGGACGTTAGGGATCAGAGGCGGCGGACGAAAAGATTGGGTGAGCGGGAAGGCTCAATGTACGTACCTTGCTCGATGGGTAGAGGAACTTCAGGTTTATTTTGTAAATAGATAATAGGATCCTTTTTGTCCTTACTTGAGAAAGGGGGCTTCCTGATACCAGGAAGCCCCCTTTCATGGACTTTATATGTTTATCTCTTAAAATTCAGGAATTTTCATTCCTTTTTCTTTGTAGAATTTAGCAGCTCCGTCATGTAAAGGCACAGATACGCCATCAAGGGCAGTTTCAAGGGTAATAAGTTGAGCTTTGGCGTGAATCGGACGAAGTTCCTCAATATTATCCCAGAGGGCCTTTGTCATGCGGTAAACAAGATCTGCAGGCAGATCTGCGTCACAGATAAGCAGAGCCATTACGGCAGGAGTTGTAACATCATGATCGACTCCCTGGTAGGTTCCTGCAGGGATAACACTTCTTACAAAATAGGAATATTCTTTAACTAGTTTGGAGAGGAATTCTTCGTTAAACTCTACCAGATCAACATCATGCATGGTGGCAAGATCCATGATCGAAGATGTGGGATATCCAGCGACGACAAACCCTACGTCAAGCTGTCCGTCTTTAAAGCGCTGGGTCGTATTGTTAAAGTCAAGGAAATCTGTTTGCATATCGCCATATTTTATGCCAGCGACTTTCAGAATAGCATCTACATCTCCCTGTACTCCAGAGCCGGGGGCTCCCACTGAAACCCTTCTTCCTTTAATATCCATAATGTCTTTAACGCCGCTTCCCTTCAGCGTAATGCAGTGAACGTGTTCGGGGTAAAGAGAGGCTACAACGCGGATATTATCGTATGCGCCTTTTTTGAAGGGGCCAGTTCCTTTTGCAGCCCAATAGGCAATATCGTTCTGTGCAAAGGCCATTTCAATCTGATGAGTCCCAAGAAGGTTGATATTGGCCACAGAGGCATTCCCTGTTTCTGAAGTGACTTGTACGTCTTCAAGATGGCGAGTCAGAATGTCTGCTATACCGCCGCCTAAAGGATAATAAGTACCACCGGTACCACCTGTTGCGATGGAAATAAATGTCTTTGCAGAGGCGGCTCCGGCAAAGACGGCAAACAAAAGACATAACACAGCTACAGCAACCGTTGTCTTTCTCATCATGTTTCTCATTCCCCCTCGAAAGTTTTTTGTTTCTTTTTATGCCAACATACTTTCATAAAACAGGAAACTTTCTTCCTCACATCCCCCCATTTCATTTTTCTTGTTTCATATAGTATAAAGCTATTATGAAAGACTATCAAGAATAGAGTGTTTTTAAAGGTTTATAAAGGTTTTTTAATAAAATTCATACAAAGAGAGCTTCTTAAATAAATATGCTATAGTAAAACAAGTATTCGAGAGGAGAGGTGTCTGGCATGCTCTGGAAAAAAATATTTAATAATCAGGAGGAAGTCATAATGGAGGAGGTTATGGCTGAGGAAGAAAAAGTGGAAAATAATATAGGGTGCTCGCAGCGTGGAATTGACTTGGAGTTACATATCCATGTTCATTTAAATGATGAAAACCAGGTTGGTCGGGCAGCGTTGCTATTAGCGTCTACCACCACTCCTGATTCAGAGAATGAACTAAAACGGGAATTATTACAGAATGGTTGGCGGTCAGTTGCAACAGAAGTTGGAGGACTGGCAGGGGATCTCCCTCAAAAAATTACTCGAGCCCTTGTTGGAGCTTCTTTAAATGCTGGAGTAGTAGAGAAGACTCGTAATGAGATGCACGCCCTTATGCATGCGGCAGTAGAGGCTCTAGAAGGTTTTTTAACGGTGGGAATGCTAGAGGCGAGTGTCGGAGCTAAAATAGCAATTGTACGTAATGATCGTTGGATTGCAGTGGCAGTTATGGGCGATACAGCATATCATGCCGTTGCCCATCATGAGAGATGCGGTCTCGGTGTAATGCATATCTAAATAACCGCTTGCATGTCTTTATTCCATATGGTAAAGTGCATATTTGTTCAGTAAAGAAAAGTTTTGGAGGTGCAACATAGATGAAAAAGGGAATACATCCCGAATATAAGGAATGTGTTGTAACGTGTGCTTGTGGCAATACGTTTAACACTCACTCCACTTCTTCCGAGATCCGCGTGGGGGTCTGTTCTGAATGCCACCCCTTCTTTACCGGCAAAAAGGGAAGCCGGGTTGTGAGCGAAGCTGGTCGTCTTGAAAAATTCCGTAAGAAATACGAAGGTATCAATTACGGACAGCGCGAAGTAGAAACAGAAGAGTAGAAAGGGGGGCAAAGCTCCCCTTTTTTTACATGCTTTTGAAGGATAGGAGCTGATGAGTACATGACGTGTCAGGTGACCTTGCTAGGGCATACACCAGATCCTGACAGAATTGTAGCGGCAGCAGCGCGCCTGTGTTATAGCGATATTCCTGCTGGATTAATTATGAAAGAACAAGACCCTTCATCAGTAGAATCGCTGATTTTTCACTTGCGGAGGAGCGGTCATCATTCTCCTTTCGAGCATGCGTCTTTTACCTTTTCTCTAGATGGGATGAGTCGGGTAACAAGTCACCAGCTTGTCCGTCATCGCATAGCGAGTTATAGTCAAAGAAGTCAGCGGTATGTTTCTATGGCCGAACCAGAAGTGGTTCTTCCTCCAACTGTTGCGGCTCATGAGGAGGGGAAAGAACTGTTCCTTAACGAGGTTAAGGCGGCCCATTCCGTATATCTGAAGCTTGTTGAGCAAGGAATTCCCAAGGAAGACGCGCGGTATATATTACCCCATGGCTGGACAACAAGCCTAGTAATGACCATGAATGCCAGAGAGCTTTATCACTTCTTTTCATTGCGGCTTTGCCGCCGTGCTCAATGGGAGATCCGCCAGGTAGCCCGAGAAATGCTTAAAGTGGTTCGAAGAGAAGCTCCTGTCATTTTTAATATTGCAGGTCCTTCCTGCCTTGTAAAGGGTGCTTGCTGTGAAGCTCGCCCCTGTGGAAAACCCTTTCATTCCATAGAGGAACTTCTCGAGGAGGAATAGTATTGAATTCAGACAATAAGACGGCCTGTCCCTTCTCTGGGAAACGGGAGAAGCGCATGCCCGTGGGAGGACAGGCTGTTATAGAGGGCGTTCTGATGAGGGGCCCCCAAAGGTGGGGGCTTGCAGTCCGACAGCAGAACGGTGAAATAGTACGGGAACATTGGGACGCAGTTCTCAGAACTTCTTCTTTCTGGTGGAAGTGCCCAATGATACGGGGACTTGTCATTATGTTCGAAATGCTCAAGATAGGGATACGCGCTTTGAATCGCTCTGCCGAAATAGCCCTGGGGGACGAAGAAACTATTACCCCTCTCGAGTTTGCAGGATCGGTTGCTTTTGCGCTCATAGCGGTTATAGGTGTATTTGTTGCCCTTCCCGTCTGGTTGGCCCATCTTGGCGGAGAGTTCTGGAGTCTTTCTGAAACATGGAAGAATGTCTTCGAAGGCCTGTTGCGCGGCACTTTTTTTGTGTTGTATGTGGCAGGTATCGGATTATGGAAAGAGATTCGTGATGTGTTTCGGTATCATGGCGCGGAACATAAAACCATAAATGCTTTTGAAGCCGGAGTTGATATGACCCCGGAAAATGTTATGAACTATTCTCGCATCCATCCCCGTTGTGGCACGTCCTTTCTCTTGATTGTTGTGATAGTGAGTATTATAGTTTTTTCTATAGCCGGTCATGGTAGTCTGCTTTGGAAGATAATGATGAGGGTTTTGCTGCTTCCCGTAGTAGTGGGAATCTCTTATGAGATTATCCGGGCAGCATCGTCTATACAAAAGTTAGGAAGGATCATCTTGTGGCCTGCTTTGTCATTTCAATACCTGACTACGAGAGAACCGAGTATTGAACAGGTAGAAGTGGCGCTAGCTGCTTTGGAGGAAGCTTTGGACAGGCCCCTGTATGATCGTTCCGGAGGTGAGGAATACAATGAATTTGGAGAGTAAACTTGATGATTTGGAAAAGACTTTTGTAGATCTTGAAAAGCAAATGTCGGATCCTGTTGTCGCAGCTAATTTGAAAGAGATACAGCAACTTGCAAAAAAACATGCTCAAATAGAATCGGCTGTATTGAAATACAGAGAGTATAAAAAGGTAAAGAGTGACCTTGAGGAAGCCCATTCTCTTCTTCATTCGGGGGATGGGGATATGCAGGAACTTGCTAGGGAAGAGATAAAGGAAAAAGAGCCTCTTCTGGAATGCATTCGTGACGAACTTCACGTCCTTCTGCTGCCAGTGGATCCTAACGATGAAAAAAGCGTCATTATGGAAATACGGGGAGGGGCAGGGGGAGAGGAAGCCGCGCTTTTTTCTGCCAATCTTTATCGCATGTATAGTCGATTTTGTGAACGAGAGGGCTGGAGAATAGAGATCATTCAGTCAAACGAGACGGGCATCGGTGGCTTGAAGGAAGTTATTTTCAAAATAGATGGCCGCGGTGCATATAGCAAGTTGAAGTTTGAAAGCGGTGTCCACAGGGTACAGCGGGTTCCTATGACTGAAGCAGGGGGGCGTATTCATACGTCAACCTCCACTGTGGCTGTCTTGCCTGAGGTAGAAGATGTGGATGTGGATATACGTACTGAAGATCTTAAGATTGATACTTACCGTTCAAGTGGTGCTGGAGGGCAGCATGTAAATATGACGGATTCCGCAGTCCGTATTACTCACCTTCCCACAGGCATTGTTGTTACATGCCAGGATGAACGGTCGCAGATAAAGAACAGAGCGAAAGCCATGATGTATCTTCGTGCAAAGCTTTATGGCTTGGAAAAGGAAAAACAGGCGGAAGAGCAGGCAGAAGAGAGGCGAGGCCAGATTGGTTCCGGAGATCGCTCAGAACGGATCAGAACCTATAATTATCCTCAGAATAGAATAACAGATCATCGTATTGGCTTAACTCTCTATAAACTTGACCAATATCTTGACGGGGATTTATATGAAATGATCGATGCCATGACTATGGCGGATCAGACGGAGCGATTACAGAAGCTTGGGAACGAATAGGGAAACTCTTTACCAAGCAAAAAAAAGAACTGTTCAGGCTTTGGCAAGAGCGGGTATAGAGAGGGCGGAGAGCGAAACAGAGTGGTTTCTTTGTTCTTTGAAGGAAATATCCCGATCCCGTTTCTTGCTTATAGCTTCTGAAGTGTATCTTACAGAGGAAGAGGTCATTTCTCTGAACCAAATGGTACAACGCAGAATCTCTGGCGAGCCTTTGCAATATATTATTGGATATGAGAGTTTTTGGGGCAGGGACTTCCTAGTAGGGCCAGGTTGTCTGATTCCTCGTCCCGAAACGGAACTCGTTGTGGAAGAGGCTCTTCGGCACTTTGTCAAAGGCTCTTTTCTTGATTGGGGAACGGGGAGTGGCTGCATTGCCGCCACTATCCTTGCAGAAAGACCTCTTTCAAGAGGGGTAGCAATAGAGGTTTCTCCTCAGGCTATAGAATGGGCATGGAAAAACCTGAGAAGATATAATTTGCTTCATCGTTGTTTGCTATGGCATTCTAGAGAAATGAGTGACATTCCAGTTCCTTCTCAGAGCCTAGACCTTATTATTAGCAACCCACCTTACATCCCCACTGCTGCGATTGGAAGACTAATGAAAGAGGTTGCTGGATATGAGCCCTATGTGGCCCTTGATGGCGGAGAGGATGGACTGCTTTACTATAAGGAGCTTCTTCATGTTGCTCCCATCTGGCTCAAACCAGGAGGGATGTTGGTTGTAGAATTAGGAGACAGCACTCAAGGAGAAGTTCTTGCAAATTACAACGCTTTAGGGCTACGATTAATGAATCTGGCGAAGGATTTTCAAGGTATATATCGCATCGCAGTTTGGTGTCGTGTATAATGGCGCAGATGATCTTTTCGATCACCTATATATATTATTCTGTATTAGATAAAGCTTCAAAGGACGAGGAGGAGATGTTTGAATGGAAAAGAGAGAGCTCGTGATCATCGGGGCTGGCCCTGCCGGTCTGACATCAGCTATATATGGTCGCAGAGCAGGACTCGACGTGCTTCTTATTGAGAAAGGTGTTCCCGGCGGTCAGATAAATATTACTGCCGAGATAGAGAATTGGCCAGGAGTGGCCCATGCCTCTGGCCAAGAACTTGGTGATATGTTCCGAGTGCATGCAGAGAAGTTCAATACAGAATTTCGTGACGCTGATGTTAAGAAAATTGAGCTTCGCGACGGCAGCAAAGTAGTAGTAACAGACAAGGGAGAAATAGAAGCCGAAGCGATTATTCTTGCTACAGGCGCTTATTTCAGGAAGCTTGGCTGCGAAGGAGAGGTAGAACATATTGGCGGCGGCGTGAGCTATTGCGCAGTTTGTGATGGGGCTTTCTTCGAAGATCAGGTAATCGCTGTTGTTGGCGGCGGGAACACGGCTGTTGAAGAAGCCTGCTACCTTACAAATTTCGCTTCCAAGGTGTATATTATTCATCGTCGTGATGCTTTTAGAGCTGACAGAGCTGCCACTGAAAGGACACTTTCAAATCCGAAGATTGAACCCATCTGGAATAGCGTTGTCGAAAAAATCGAAGGCGATGGTATGGTAGAAAATCTTGTTTTGAAGAACGTTAAAACAGGAGAGGTTTCTGATCTGCCTGTAGCTGGTGTCTTTGTTTTTGTCGGACAGGCTCCTCATGATGAATGCATCCGCGGTCTTGTAGAGGCTAAAAAAGGCGGCTGGATAGTGACTAACGATGATATGGAAACATCAGTTGAAGGTGTTTTTGCCGCTGGTGATGTGCGCGACAAGAACCTTCGCCAGGTAGTGACAGCCGCAAGTGATGGCGCCATAGCAGCTATGGCAGCATCTGCCTATATAAATGAACAGGTTCATCTTCGCTCCACCCTTTTGGATCCTGAGAGAGTGGTGGCCTTCTTCTATTCCAGCATTGTTGAATCCCAGGTAAGGCTTTCCAATGCCGTGGAAGAGATGAGCAAGGAAACAGGGGAAAAGGTTGCTATCATTGATGGTTACCGCAACGCACGTATGGTTGAAAAACTTGAATTGGGTGAGATGCCAGTTGTTGTGGAGCTTAAGAAAGGTGTAGTTGCTTCTAAAAAAACAGTAGCTACTGCTTCTGAACTTTCCGAATTTCTTAAATAGAGTAGGGCTCATTCAGGGAAGGTGGGATAATCCTACCTTCCCTTTACTCATGGAGGTGGAGATTGATGATAGTAACGGTAACCTTGAATCCCGCTGTCGATGAGGAATTTTTAGTGCCGGAGTTCCAGCCAGGTGGGTGGTTCCGCTCAAAGAATGCGATCCGTACTCCTGGCGGCAAGGGGATAAATGTCTCCATGATGTTAGCCCAGTTAGGTTATGAATCAGCTGCTATGGGATTTCTTGCAGGTTTTAATGGGGCCTATATTCGTGATGTCCTACGCAAAGATAGAATTACAACAAATTTTATCCATGTAAAGGGTGAAACGCGAACAAACGTTTATATCGTAGACGAGTCAGGACATATTGAAACAGGGCTTTCCGAGCCTGGTCCCTATATCTCTGAAGAAGCCTATAATCGCTTCCTTCGCAATTATCAAAGAATGCTGCAACGCACCAGATTACTTATTTTAGGTGGTTCTCTCCCTCCTGGTATTCCCCAAGATATTTACGGAGAACTTATTCGAATGGCAAAGGAATATAACATTCCGACAATTGTTGATGCTGCCGGACTGCCCCTTCAGTCTGCGCTTGAAGCTGGCCCTACCATCGCCAAAATAGATCATCGTTTTATGTCGCGAATATCTGGAATATCGTTAACTTCTCTTGATAATATTATTGAAGTCGTTTCAAAACTCCACGACCAGGGCGTGGAATGGGCTACTACTTCATACCACATATACGGAGACGTTTTTTTCACCCCTAAAGGTATTTATTTAGCTCTCGCCGAACGGCGGTCGGTTGTTTCCTTATTCGCAGCAGCAGATGCTCTTATTACGGGTCTCATTGTTGGGGGAGAAGAGGGAATGGACGTAGAGGACCGAATCAGGTTTGCTATGGCATGTGCATGGGAAGATTCCATGCATGTTGAGAAAGGATTCTCAAGTCGCAAAGCGATAGAAGCTCTAATGCCGCGTGTGCAGCTGGAGCGTTTCGATTAAAAGGGGACTCGAAAATGCGAATAGGGGATTTGATGGACCGGGATTTGACGTCTGTAACGGAAAATACGCCTTTGAAAGAAGCGATTGAAATGCTTTCTCAACATAATCTTACAGGTCTTCCAGTTGTCGATGAAATGGGTTTTCTTGTTGGCTTTATCAGCGAGAAGGATATAATAAAAGCGTCTTTACCTAGCTATTGCGAGTATCTGGAGAAGGGAGCAGCTTTTATTCCGGACTTTGATCAGCTTTCTGAAAAACTTCGTAAAAAGGGTATGGAACCTGTAGGGAAATACATGACGCGAAAGGTAATTTATTTTTCAGAAGAAGACTCCGATCTTCATGCGGCATTATCATTAATTCAGCAAGGATTAAAAATGGCACCAGTAGTGAGAGAAGATGGTGTTTTTGTGGGTATAGTGAGCCGAGCGCACCTTATCGAACACATTATGTGTGACGAAGACGAATGATTTTTCATGCTTGGTTATACAAAAAGCCCTATTTTCTCCCCTAAAGATTTTTGTAAGGGCGGTTTTATATGAAAAAAAGAATGAGTGTAGTAGCGCTGGTTTTGCTGTTTATTTTGTTTTCTTGCTTTTATGCCAGAGCGGAAGATGAGATGCAGCGGGAAATTAAGTTTGGCAAAGAGGTTTCAGAAGAGATAGAGCAGCATTGGGAACGAGTCTCCGACCCTGTAAAAATTGCTCATCTTTCTATGATCTGCGAAAAAATTAAGCCCCACATGACTCGCACCCTCCCCTTTGAAATTCGGATTATCCAGGAAAAATCTCTGAATGCTTTCAGTTTGCCTGGTGGCATTATATATATGACGACGGGAATTTTAGATTTTCTTCATAGTGATGCTGAAATAGGGGCTATTATTGCCCATGAAATGATCCATGCTGATAGAAAACATGTTATGCTTCAGATGGCTCAATCCCAACGCATCTCTATTTTTGCGCTGGCTCTCATTCTGGCAAGTGGGGGGAAAGCCGCACCTGCTTTTTTGACTAGCATGGCACAAATAGCCATTACAAACGCATATAGTAAGGATTTAGAAAAGGAAGCAGATGTTGAAGGGCTTTATGCGCTGCAGAAAGCGGGATACCCGCCTGCAGCCGCGTTGACTGTCATGGAGGGGTTGGCAGAAGAGCAATTACGCCATCCTTATGTGGATCCGGGGATATTTATGGATCACCCTTACGTTAAGGAGCGAGTAGCCTACCTTTCAAAAATAATTCGTGAGAATAATTGGCCCATTGAAAGGAAAAAAGTTCTTCATATGCTGGTTGTTGATGTGGCAACAGAAGAAAGATCAACAACTCTTTTGGTGGATGGAGTTAAAGTCTGGTCTGGCCCTGATGAAAGTGATGTAAGAAAACTCTTCCTTTCTATAAAAGAGAAGCTGGATAGGGATTACCAAATGGAATTGGCTCCCTATGAAATAGAGGTTATAGAGCTTTTTGATAATAAAAAAGGGATCCGAGTCGGGCCAACCCTTCTTGTTTCAGAACCTTTACCAGGAGGAGTAGACCCCCTTATTTTTCTCCGAACCGGTTTAGTGGAAAGATTACATCAGGCAAAAGCATCTCATCCTATGGCCGACTATCTACATTAAAGTAAATGAGGCTTTCTAAATTTTCATTTCTATAAAGATGATAGAATATCATACGGAATACTTGAATGCCCTCGAAAGGGGAGCTTATATATGACAGTGTCTCTTTACCGTCGATATCGACCTGCGCAGTTTAAACAAATAGTGGCCCAGGATGCAGCTGTACAGGTTATTACGAAAGCTTTGGAAGAAAAACGGGTAAGTCATGCCTACTTATTTTCTGGTCCTCGCGGGTGTGGGAAAACTACTTTAGCCCGTCTTCTCGCCAAATCGTTGAACTGTACAGGCCAGAAACAAAGCGTAGAACCCTGCAACGATTGTCCTAATTGTCTTGCTATCAACGGAGGAGAAAGCCTTGACGTTATAGAAATAGACGGGGCATCGAATAATAGCGTAGATGAAGTACGGGAACTTAAAGCCCATGTTTCTCTGTCTGCTTTTTCATCTTTATACAAAGTCTATATAATTGATGAAGTTCATATGCTTTCTCTTTCTGCTTTCAATGCATTACTGAAAACCCTTGAGGAGCCTCCATCCCACGTTGTCTTTATTTTGGCGACAACGGAACCTCATAAGGTGCCGGTAACCATTCGCTCTCGTTGTCAGCACATTCCTTTCAGGAAAATTGATGTTCAGAATATTGTAAAAAGCCTATCTATGGTTGCCCATAACGAGAACAGGAAAGCGGAGGAAGAAGCTCTTTGGGAAATAGCCAGACAGGCTGATGGAGCAATGAGAGATGCCTTATCTCTTTTAGAACAGGTTATGGCCTTGGCGGAACAAGAACTCAGGCTGGTAGATGTTAGCCGTCTTTTAGGTGGAGGAAGTCGGCCTGAACTTGAGCGTTGGGTTTCTCGTGTGCGTTCTGGTGATATCTCTGTATTTTCAGAGTTACAGGAAATGTTCCAACGGGGAGCTTCCCCGCAAAAGGTTGTTGAAGATCTTTTTGTTATATTTAGGGATCTTTGGATTGTGGCTTCATGGGGTGGGGGCGCTTTGCAGTTCATAGAGGGTTCCTCTAAAGAAAAAATTTTTTTAGAGCAGGAGTCTAAGGATTGGAATCCAGATCATCTATTGAAGATTATGGATTTCTGTGCCCAAATCCTTCCCCAAGTGCGCATGGGGATGAGATCAGATGTTCTCTCAGGACTCTTTCTTAATAAATTAATAGAACATGGCAGTCTGGTTACCAAAGAGCTGGAGAAAACTCGGGAACCTCACTCCCTGCCGCCAGAGGACCACCCTGCCTTTAAAGAAAAATGGGGAAAAGTGCTTGCAAGCCTCCTTTATGGAGAAATCCACATTTATTGTGCGTTGCTCCACGCCTCTGTGTTTCTCGAAAAAAACGTGCTTTCTCTGAAGTTCCCCGATTATTGCAATTATTCCATGGAGCTAGTTTCCATCGAAAGGAACTCCTTTGTATTGCAACAAAAGATCAAAGAGATTTTTGAGGGAGAACTGACGTTACGTATTATCTGTGGTGATAAAACGACGGAGTGTGATCTTTCTCAATCTCCTCTTTTAGCAGAAATTGAAGAGGCGATAGTTGAAATACAAGATGAGCCTACATCGAGTCTCCCTTTTGATGATCTTCCTCCTACTGCGGAAATCAGACCCGAGTTTGGGAATGAACAAGAGGATGATGAAACGGTTTTTTCAGGCCTGGTTGATACTGTTCTCCGGTGGGGAGGGGGAGAAGTTCTTCTCCACAAGAAGGACAACGTAGAAGAATTAGATGGAGGAATTACAGAAGAATGACCACTCGTCCTTTCGTACACTTACATGTTCATAGTGAGTATAGCCTTCTCGATGGAGCCATTCGCTGTGGAGAATTGGCTGAGAGGGTTGCTTCCTGGGGCATGCCAGCAGTGGCTCTTACCGATCATGGGGCAATGTATGGCGCTATAGAGTTTTATGATAGATGCCTTGCAGCAGGCATTAAACCTATTGTAGGTTGTGAAGTCTATGTTGATCCAGAAGGACACACATCTAGAGAAAAAAAGGGGAGAAATTTTCACCTTCTCCTTTTGGCTGAGAACCAGCAAGGATATAACAATTTAATTAAGCTCGTTTCTATTGCCAATACAGATGGTTTTTATTATAGACCACGAATAGATTACGATCTTCTTACTCAGTATAGTCAGGGGATCATTGCTTCGTCTGCTTGTCTTGCGGGAGAAATTCCATCGCTGATCCTTCAGGGTAAAGAGAATGATGCCTTGGCAAAGGCGCATATGTATCGGGACATTATGGGGGAAGACAATTTTTTTCTAGAGATTATGTACAATGCCATACCTGAACAGGCTGTGGTCAATAGGTCCCTCGTCCAAATGGCAAGAAAAAACAATTTTAATCTTGTTGCCACCAATGATGCTCATTACTTGAATAAAGAAGACTACGACTGGCATGAAATACTTCTATGCGTTCAGACTGGGGCGACCATAAACGACCCCGATCGAATGTCTTTTTCAACAAATGATTTTTATCTTCGGTCTCCTGAAGAGATGGACAGTCTCTTTGGAGCTGAATTACCGGATGCTCTTGATAACACCCTCGCTATAGCAGAGCGTTGTTCTCTGAAATTTGACCTCGGTACGAGAGATTATAAACTCCCAAGCTTTGACCTTCCAGAAGGTGAAACTCTTGAGTCGAATCTTGAAAAAGAAGCAATGGCAGGTCTTAAACAGCGTCTTCATAAGGATAATGTGCCAGAGGAATATAAAAAACGCCTTGATTACGAGCTGAAGGTTATTAAAAAAATGGGGTTTGCGGGATACTTTCTTATCGTGGCCAGCATTATAAGAGCAGCGAAGGATCGAGATATTCCAATTGGTCCGGGAAGAGGTTCTGCCGCTGGATCTCTTGTTGCATATAGCTTAAGGATTACTGAACTGGACCCTCTGAAATACAATCTTCTTTTTGAACGTTTCCTTAATCCAGAGCGTGTCAGTATGCCTGATATAGATACGGATGTTTCTGATAAGGGGAGGGAAGAGCTTCTTCAATACATTGCTGAAAAATATGGTGTAGATAGAGTTGCACAGATAATAACCTTTGATCGAATGAAAAGCAAAGCAGCTATTAGAGATGTGGGAAGAGCATTGGGGATGCCCTACAGTGATGTGGATGTTGTTGCTAAGCTTATTCCAGATGGAGCAAGGTCAATCCCGGAGGCTCTGGATCAAAGCGAGGACCTTCGCAACCTCACCCATAAAGACTTGGCGGTAAGTCGGCTTCTTGACAGCGCTTCTAAGATAGAGGGCCTTGCCCGCCACTGTTCTCAGCATGCAGCAGGCGTGGTTATTACCCCTATGCCAATTACAGATCTGGTGCCAGTGCGAAGGATTGGGGAAAACCAGATTGTGACACAGTTTCCCATGGAGCCTCTGGAGAAGCTGGGACTTGTAAAGATGGATTTCTTGGGTCTGAAGACGCTGTCTGTTTTGGAAGAGGCTATAAACAATATCAAGTTAAATGGCAAAACGCCGCCAGACCTTAATAAAATTCCCCTTAATGACAATTTGACCTATGAAATGTTACAAAGGGGAAACACACTCGGTGTTTTCCAGCTTGAATCCACAGGAATGCGACAATTGCTTCGTAAGATAAAACCGGATTGTTTTGAGGATCTCATTGCCGTCCTTGCTCTGTATCGGCCAGGTCCTTTGGGCAGTGGGATGGTTGATCAGTATATTGAGCGCAAACATGGACGGGCTGTAGTTGAGTATCTCCACCCTGAGCTGTCAGAAGTATTGAAAGAAACCTATGGGGTTATCCTTTATCAGGAACAAGTAATGCAAAGTGCGGCCTGTCTAGCTGGATATTCCCTAGGAGAGGCCGATCTATTGCGTCGAGCCATGGGGAAAAAGAAAGTGGAAGTAATGCAGCAGCAGCGAAAGATGTTCGCTGATGGTTGTGCCCAACATAACGTTCCGGCTCGAAAAGCAGAAGAAATCTTTGATATCATCCAGGAATTTGCAGGGTATGGTTTTAACAAGTCCCATAGTGCAGCTTACGCTTTGATCAGTTATCAGACAGCCTATTTGAAAGCAAACTTTCAGCCAGAATTCATGGCTGCCTATCTAACAAGTCAAATAGGTTCAAAAAAAGATGTAATGGCTCGCTATATTCGCGAAGTAAGAAATTCTGGCATAGAGGTTTTGCCCCCAGATGTCAACTCTTCCATGGAGTCTTTTGCCGCAGTAGACGAAGTAGTTCGGTTCGGATTGGGAGCCGTTGCGAAGGCAGGTCACGGGGCAGTAGAAGCTATTATTGCGGCACGGGAATGTGGCGGTGAATTTTCTTCGCTATGGAACTTTTTATGTCGTGTTGATTTGAGGGTTGTAAACAAATCTGTAATAGAAAATCTTATTAAAGCAGGAGCCTTTGATGGCCTTAACTCGAATAGACGCCAGCTTATTTCAGCTCTTCCTGATTTTGTGGCTTTAGCTCAGAGGAAGGGCGAGGAGAAAAACCAATGTTCCCTCCTAAGTCTTTTAGATGAAGATTCTGAGAGTGGGGATCTTGAACCGGAACTTCCTGATATAGAAGATTATGCTATTTATGAACGTCTCGACATGGAAAAAGAAGTGGTGGGGCTATATATTAGCGGCCATCCCTTTACTCAGCATGAAACGCTGGTCAGTAGATATAGTACATGCAGCATCTCCAATCTTAAATACTGGAGGAGCAGAAATCTTTTTCCTCAGATAGGCGGAATGATTCTTTCCGTCCATGAAAAATATACAAAACGGGGAGATCCCATGGGAATCCTTGAGGTGGAAGATGCAGAGTCAAAACTGGAGGTTATATGCTTTCCTAAGATTTGGTCTTCTATAAAAGACCAGATAGAGCCAGGGGAGATCTGCATTATTCGTGGGACTCTTGATGAAAGAGGGTCAGGGAACATCATAGCAAAGGAGATTGTTTCTTTCCAGGCCATACAGGGAAAAATGCCACCTTTTGTTAAGATAGTTCTCGATGGAACGTTATTGCAACCGAATTCAATGAAAAATTTTATACGCTCTTTGAAGGACTTTCCTGGACGTTCTCAGGTGTTGTTAGAGATTCGAAATGGAGTAGGAAGCGTAGTAATCCTTCTTTCAGGGATAAAGGTAGATGGGCCTACGATTAAATCTAAGGGTTTAGCTCCAGCGCTTCCTGAAGAAGCTTATGAGGTTTTTTGTTGAGTGACCATATAGCTTATGTGATGGAAGGGGTCATAAAAATGAAGAAAGTGAAAATAGTCTGTACTATTGGCCCAGCTTGTTCTACATATGAAATGCTTTGTTCCATGGCTGAAGCTGGCATGAATGTCGCCCGCTTTAATTTTAGTCACGGAGCATACGAAGAACACAAAGCTCGTCTTGATCTTGTCAGAAAAGCTGAAAAAGAAATAGGCAAGCCCATAGCGACCCTTCTTGATACGAAAGGACCGGAAATCCGTACCGGAACCTTAAAAGAAGGATTTATTGTGCTGATAAAAGACCAGAAGATTATTCTAACAACAAGGGACGTAGTGGGAGATTCTAAAGAGGTATATGTTAATTACCCCAGTCTTCCTTCAGAAGTAAATGTAGGGCAGGATATATACATTGATGATGGCACCCTGCATCTCAAAGTAACTAGTGTAGAGGGACTTGATGTTTTTTGTCAGGTCGTTGTAGGCGGAGAACTGGGTGAAAGGAAGGGCGTCAATATTCCGGGAGCTTCTATCTCTCTTCCCGCACTTTCAGAAAAAGATCATAAGGATATTTGCTGGGGTCTTGAAAACGAAATGGATTATATAGCAGTATCCTTTGTCAAAAATCAAAAGGATATTATGGAAGTACGGAAGATAATAGAAGATGCGGGCGGCGCCATGAAGATTATCGCAAAGATTGAAACTCGCCAGGCCGTTAATGCCATATTGGAAATTCTTGAAGTGGTGGATGGGGTTATGATTGCCAGGGGCGATCTAGGTGTAGAGATCCCAACAGAAGAAGTTCCCCTTGTTCAAAAAGAGATTATTGACCTTTGCCGCTCAAAAGGCAAAGCTGTGATCGTTGCTACTCAGATGCTTGATTCCATGATTAGGAATCCTCGTCCAACGAGAGCAGAGGCCAGTGATGTGGCGAATGCAGTACTTGATGGAACTGATGCTGTAATGCTTTCTGGTGAAACAGCAAAGGGGGCATACCCCCTGCGTGCCGTTGAAACTATGCAGCGTATTGTTGCTCGAGTAGAGAAAGAACTTGAACTCTGGCAACATCCCCTTCATCGAAAACAATTAAGCACGGGCATCCCAGATGCTGTAAGCGGGGCATCCGTGGCAGTTGCTCGTGAAATGGGGGCGGCAGCTATTGTGTCATTAACAAGGAGCGGCAGCACTGCCCAGATGGTGAGCAAACATCGTCCGCCATGTCTGATCATAGGAGCTACACCAGTTGTTCGTACTTGGAGAGAGCTTTCTCTCTATTGGGGTGTAGAACCTCTTTTAGTTGAGAATATTAAAGATCAGGATGAAGCAGTGGCAAATGCCTTTACGGCAAGCTTCAAAAAAGGACTTCTCAAGGAAGGGGATCTCGTTGTAGTAACAGCAGGGGTCCCTATGGGCATTCCTGGAACGACGAATATGCTACAGGTTCATACAGTAGGCAAAATTCTAGTGAAAGGCCTTTCCCTCTTGAAGAAAGAAGCATTTGGTGTTATTAAAACGGCTCGTACCGCAGAAGAGGCCCTTGGTAAAATGGAAGAGGGAGATATTCTAGTTGTTTCAGAAACAGACAGGGACTTCTTACCTGCTATGAGAAAGGCTGTTGCTATTATTACGGAACATGGCGGGCTAACAAGTCATGCAGCTATAGTTGCTTTAGAACTTGGAATTCCTTGTGTTGTAAGCGCTAATAACGCTCTTTCTATTTTGCATGATGGCATGTCTGTTACTGTAGATGGCTTCCGTGGAGTAATATACGCTGGGAGTGTTCATTTAAGAGCGTGAGGAGCTGTGTTGTATGAGTATGAACAATGTAACCGTGCGAAACTGTAATATACCGTCATCCTTCCCTTCATGGGAAACAGTAGCCCCTTCGGGGAAAGGACGATTGAGTGCTGTCCTTATCCCACTTTTCAAGACAGGGAAAAAACTTGAAATTCTTTTCTTGGAGCGCCAGTTAAATTTGAAGCATCATGGTGGTGAAATGTGTTTCCCCGGCGGTGAGAGAGAACGCTATGACAAAGGGCCCCTCGAAACTGCTTTAAGAGAAACTGAAGAAGAGATAGGCCTTAAACGGGAAAACATAAGGCCTCTATATCTCTTAGATCCTCATCGAGCCATATCGAGTGGTTTTACAGTCTATCCCGTAGTAGGAATTATTGTTGACGAGTCTTTAAGCTCCAGTTTGCTGATCGAGCCAAAGGAAGTGGCCAGTACGGCGTTTATGAGTCTGGATGATATACCTGAGGTGCCTCGTTCTTACAGGTTAGAGCATGGTGGCAATGTGACCGAAACCCCCTGTTATGATCTTCCGAACGGAAAGGTCGTCTGGGGAGTAACAGCTTATATCTTACGTTACTTCATCACTATGGTTCGTAAAGGAGAAATTAATTTATGCCTCTGATTGGCGCCCATATTTCTATTGCCGGCGGTCTGGAGAAAGCTATAGAGCGAGGAGAAGAGCTTGAATGTGAAGCTATACAGATGTTTAGCAAAAATCAGATTCAATGGCATTGTGCCCCTATTTCTATGGCTCGCGCGGAGAGGTTTCTTTACGCATGGCGTAATAGTTCTATTCGTAAAGTTGTGGTCCATGCTTCCTATCTTATAAATCTGGCTTCTCCTGATGATATGCGAAAAAAAAGCATAGTAGCCCTTATTGAGGAAATTGAGCGCTGTGATATGCTTGGAATTGATGACCTTGTAGTTCATCCAGGTTCTTCTCGTGGCCGTCCCAGAGAAGAAGGGGTGGAAAAGCTAATAGATAGTTTGCAGCAGGTTTTGGATAAAACTTCAAATATGAGAGTGCGTATCCTACTTGAAACTATGGCGGGACAAGGCAGTGTCCTTGGGAGTTCTCTTGTCGAAATGAAATCCATACTCCATAACTTCCCAAAGAATGAAAGGGTCGGAGTATGTCTTGATACGTGCCATCTCTTTGCTTCTGGATATGAATTACGGTCTCTTGAGGCATATGAGCGCTTTGTAGCATCTGTTCTGGATAAGATAGGGCTTGAAAGAATCGGCTGTTGGCATTTAAATGATAGCGTCTATGGCCGCAACAGCCATCTTGATAAACACCAGCACATAGGAGAAGGAGATTTAGGATTGTTGCCTTTTTCTTTTATAGTGAATGACCAGCGGTGGAATGCAGTTCCGGCACTTTTAGAAACTCCACAGGGTGGTTGCGGGAATAAAGGCAATTTAGCTATACTTCGCAAGCTAAGAGGAGGATAACAAAGACATGGGCATTTACCCTCGTCTTATAGTCTTCTGCGACAAAATAGCTTACAATGCAGCGCAAATTGTTTCATTATGCAGGCAGTGGAATATTGGAGTATATGGTGTGGCAAAGGGAGCCTGTGCCCAGGGAGACATTGTCCATGTGATGGTTGAAAGCGGTTGTGAAGGTATTGCTGACAGCCGAATAAAGAATTTATACCGATTAAAAAAGGAAATGCGTCTTTCCGTTCCTGTTATGATGCTTCGCCCGCCCATGATGAGCGAAATTCCTGAAGTAGTGGAGTATGGAGATTCCTCTGTGGTGTCTATGTCCGAAACAATTCGTGCTCTTGACCATGAAAGTGTTTTTCAAAAGAAAGATCATCTCGTTTTGCTTATGATAGATCTTGGAGATTTAAGAGAAGGCATTTGGCCTGATGAGCTAGAGCAAATCGGCAAGATTCTAAAGGGATGTCAACGCGTGAGATGCATGGGAGTGGGTGTGAATTTTGGCTGCTTTGGCGGCGTCCGCCCTTCCATGGAAAAACTAGAGGAACTGGGTGTTCTCGAAAAAGAACTGGAGAGCCTTTTAGGTTACCCTTTAAAAGTCTGTTCAGGAGGGAGCACGTCCTCTCTGGCCCTTATTGAAGATGGCACTATGCCGTCTAATGTAAATGCATTGCGTATTGGCGAGGCCATATTGCTGGGAACAGATTCTTCCGGCGGAAGGCCTCTGCCTTTTTTAAAACAACAAACAGTGATTCTTGAGACAGAGATCATAGAAGTTAAAAGAAAACCAAGTTTCCCCCTGGGAGAAATAGCAGCAGATGCTTTTGGAAATATCCCCTCTTTTGTTGACCGAGGAGTGCGGTTGAGAGCTATTTCAGCTATAGGAAAACAGGATGCCAGAATAGAAGGACTTTCTCCTCTTGAAGAGGGCATCGAAATTTTAGGCGCTTCTAGCGATCATATGGTGCTGGATGCAGAGAAATATGGCAGAACATTACATGTGGGCGATAAGGTGCATTTCTCAGTCAAATATAGTGCTTTGCTTGCTTTGACAACGTCTCCGTATGTTTCTATCCATGTTATAAAGTAAAATAGCGTGGGAGGGTTGACATGCTCGATTTTTTTCGATGGCACGATATTCTTGATATTATTATTATAACGGTGATTATCCACCGTTTGCTGCTGTTGCTGGTGGGTACAAGGGCAATGCAGCTTGTTAAAGGATTGCTTGTTCTTGGAGTAGTGGCTTCTCTCGCACGCGTTCTTGATCTTCGAACCCTTTCTTGGTTTTTGGGAAAGGTCCTCGGTGTTTTGATCATCGCTATCCCTATAGTTTTCCAACCAGAGCTTCGGCGAATGCTGGAAGAACTGGGAAGAGGAAATATCTGGAGGAGAAAAAGAGCACAAAAGAAAGCAGAAGCTCTCAGTCAGGAAATTACAAGGGCTCTTGGATATTTAAAAGGGCAGAAGATTGGAGCTCTTTTAGTATTACAGAGGGAAACAGGATTGAGAGATTTCTGGAGCACTGCGGTGAGATTAAACGCAGAAGTTTCTCAAGAACTGATCATTGCCATATTTTGGCCAGATAATCCTCTTCATGACGGAGCAGTGATCATAGATCGGGATATGATCCTTTCTGCTGGGACCTACTTGCCTCTGACTGAAAATACAAATCTTTCAAGGTGGATTGGGACTCGCCATCGCGCAGCTCTAGGAGTAACGGAAGTATCAGATGCTATTGCCCTTGTTGTTTCAGAAGAACGAGGAGAGATTTCCCTTGCCATTAATGGACATCTTTCAAGAAATCTGAAGGATAACCAGGTGTATAAGCTTCTTATGCATTATTTTGGAGCGGAAGAGAATGAAAGGCGTTCTTTTCTGGACAGAATACAGGAAGAGATACGTTCTCTGTGGCAATAGACCGCGAAGAAGGGAGTTTTACTACCATGTCGCCTGTAAGAAGAAAAATAGACACACTTCTTTCATCCCCTAATTTTTTAAGAATAATATCTATTGTCATTGCCGTTCTTCTCTGGTTTTATGTGTCAGGAGATCGGGCAAATGAAATAGTGAAAACATTTAAATGCCAGGTGGATTTTTTGAATGTCCCTCCTCAGACCATATTAAAGACAGAGGCGAAAACTGTAGAGATAAGTGTTTCAGGAAGTCGACGGGTATTAGACAGCCTCCAACAAGGGAGCATTATCTGTGAAGTAGACGCAAAAGGACTTTCCCTTGGGAAGTATCGTTTGGCTGTAAGGGCCATTGTTCCAAAAGATGTCAAATTGGTAGGTATTAATCCGTCACAGATCGCAATGGAGATGGTGCGATACGTAGAACGGGTTGTTCCTGTGGAAGTAACAGTAAAAGATGGCTTGCCATCGGGGCTTTATCTTGAGTCTGTCCATGTTACCCCTAAAGATATAACTGTAAAAGGTGTGGAGAAAGACCTAGCTCGGATCGAAAGTGTTCGCGTTTCTCCAACCCTTGACCAGCTGAAAAGCGGGGAAGAAATAACAGTTCCTGTGGAAATTATCAAGTCTCAAGGGTTTGAAGACGAAGTGACCATTGATCCCGGACAAGTAAAGCTTATGGCAGTACTAGCCCAGGGGCTTCCGAAAAAGAAAGTTCCTGTCAACGTGCAGGTAGTGGGCAAGCCGGATTCTGATTATTCTGTGAAAGCCATTGTGGTAGAGCCTTCCGAAGTGGAGGTAGAAGGTCCCTATCCTAGCTTGGGCTCTCTCTCGCGCCTTGAAACGGAAACTATCGACATTACGGGCCTTTCTCAAGAACAAAGCATGGTTGTCCCATTGAAACCTTTAGAAGACTCGTCATTAAAATATACGGGAGCTTCTTCAGTGCGTGTTAATATTCTTCTAAAACCCTATACTGTGTCTAAACTCCTTAACAATGTTGCTGTGGAAGTTGAAGGAAATAGCATCTATCCGGGGTGGAGTGTTGAGCCCACCACTGTTAACATAACCATAGAAGGGATTCCATCTGAAGTGGAAAAAATAAACGAAACAAATTTCCCTATCGAGCCTTACGTTAACGTGACAAATATTGTTTCAAGAAAACTAATGGTTCCAGTACAGATAAGAAACACTTCAAAAAGTATTCACGTGGTCAAAGTTGACCCCTCTCGGGTTACAGTACGTGCTGAAGTGGAATAATTAGGGAGGCGGGGAAGGTGAAAGGCTTGGAGGAAAGTGAGAAGAAAGTGCGTTGTCTTTTCGGTACAGATGGTGTTAGAGATGTGGCAAACAGAGGAGTAATGACTCCAGAAATGGCGTTGCGTCTCGGGCGGTCATATGTACTGTATTTGACGGAAAGAGGAGTTCCCCGTCCAAGGATTGTCGTGGGGAGAGATACTCGCAGATCGGGAAAAATGCTTGAAGATGCATTAGTGGCAGGCATGCTCTCGGCTGGAGCGCAGGTGTTGACTCTTGGTGTTATTCCTACGCCGGGTGTAAGTTTTGCTGTGAAGCATATAAAGGCTCAAGGCGGAGTGGTAATAAGCGCATCTCATAACCCTGCTGAATACAATGGAATTAAATTTCTGAACAACGAAGGTCACAAGCTTAATGACGATGCAGAGGCTGCTATCGAAGACTATCTTGGCGATGATTTAATTGATGATTGGCGCCCTACAGGGGCTTCCATCGGAGAAGTGCAGGAAAGAAAGGATATAGCTCTAGTATATGCCCAATGGCTGGCAAGTCTTATTTCGTCTTCATCCATGTCATGTGAAACTCTTGCTTTTGATTGTGCTCATGGGGCTTCTGCTCCTATTTTGCACATTATTGATGATATAGTTGGGAACCATAAATGGCAAATCTCTGGTGACGTGCCAGATGGCCTTAATATCAACGAAGGTGTAGGCGTTATGAACATGGCCTATATTGCCACCCAAGTGAAGAATAGCGGAGCCAAAGTGGGAGTTGCCTACGATGGGGACGCTGACCGCGTTCTCTTAACTGATTCTCAAGGTAGGATTCTTGACGGCGATATTATTCTATGGGTTCTTGCGCGATGGCTGGCGGGAAAAGGCAAATTAGGGAATGGTGTTGTCGCTACGGTCATGAGCAATCTCTCCCTTGAGGAACATTTAAAAAAGCATAATATCGGAGTCTTTCGCTGCCCTGTAGGTGATAGATACGTCTTAGAAATGATGAAGTATCGTGGCGCTTATCTAGGGGGGGAACAGTCCGGCCATATTATTATTCGAGAGTTCACATCTACTGGTGATGGGATTTGTACTGGTTTTGTTTTTATGAAAGCCTGCGAGGAAATGGGAGAAGATATTGACTCTCTTGTTGACCGTTTTGATAGGTACCCTCAGCTTTTGAGGAATGTGGAGGTATGTCGAAATAGTGTTATAGACCCCACATTTATAACTGACATATCCCAGGAAGCAAACCGGAAACTTATGGGACAAGGACGAGTACTCATCCGCGCCTCAGGGACAGAACCACTTATGAGGGTTCTGGTTGAGGCAAAAGATCCTAAATTAATGGAAGACATTTCAAAAGATCTTGTTGATCAGATACAGATGAAGTGCTGTTAGTTTTTTGACTTAGGTAGAAAGGGAGTGGAAAGGATGCAAAAGCAGATAGTTTCTAAATGCCTTTTCCCAGTTGCAGGGTTAGGAACCCGCTTTCTTCCTGCCACGAAAGACGTTCCTAAAGAAATGCTGCCCCTCGTTAACAGGCCTATCCTTTCCTATGGGGTGGAAGAAGCAATAGATGCGGGCTGTACTGAAATGGTCATGATTTCAAGTCGATCCAAACGTTCCATCGAAGATTATTTTGATCGAACTTGGGACTTGGAAAAGACACTGGCAGAGCGAGGTAAAAAGGAACTTTTAAATCTTATTCGCCAAATTCCCCAAATGGCCCGCTTTATATTTACGCGGCAGGCCGAACCTTTGGGGCTTGGCCATGCAGTCCTCTGCGGGGAATCTCTATGCAGCGGTGACTATTTTGGCGTTATTCTTCCTGATGATGTAATGATTGCTCAGCCCTCAGTGCTGGCTCAATTAATTGAGGTACATGAAAGTTTGGGAGGTAATGTTATTGCCTTAGAGATGGTTTCAGATGAAGACACCTCCCGGTATGGAATAGTTGAAGCTGAGAAAATTCAGGAAAGGGTCTTTCAAGTTTGCAATCTGGTAGAAAAACCGGGAAAGGGGTGCGCTCCCAGCAATTTGGCTATAATGGGACGATATGTCCTCTCTCCTCGCATCTTCTCCATTCTTAAAGAGGTAAAACCAGGGGCAGGGGGAGAAATACAGCTCACCGATGGGCTTATCCAGTTAGCAAAGGAAGAACCTTTATGGGGTGTTGTTTATAAAGGGAGGAGACTGGATTGTGGTACGCAAAAGGGATGGTTGCAGGCAAATATAGAATTGGCCCTGAAAGATCCGTCTTTACGTGATATAGTACTGCAAGTTGTAGAAGAGTATAAAAAGGGGGAAGGTAAATAAAAATTTAAATTCTCTATGTGTTTTTAACCAATTGTAATATGCGGCTTATCTCGTGAGCGCCAGGACTGGGATTCCAGTTGACGAGGGCGGGGGAGTATCGAAAATTCGGCGGATGCCCCTGGGGTTCAGAAGACCGAACCCAAAAATTGCTCTACAAATCCAGGAAGTGATTTCTGGGACAAAAAGAGCAATAGGTCTTCTCTTGCCTGTTGGAAAGGCGGTGCACTGATCCTGTGTGCGGAATAGTTGGGTATGTAGGGTTTCGTAATGCAGCTGATATTCTTCTAGATGGTATGAAACGGTTGGAATACAGAGGATATGATTCTGCCGGTATTGCAGTGAACAACGGCAGTGAGGTTCAGATACTAAAAGAAATAGGAAAAGTTCAGCAGCTTGAGGATATGGTGTCTGCTCGTCATGTTGAAGGACACTTGGGCATTGGACATACACGTTGGGCTACCCATGGCGGGGTTTCTGTGATTAATGCTCATCCCCACAGAGATGAGCGGGGGCAGGTTGTTCTTGTCCATAATGGAATCATAGAGAACTACAAGGAGCTGAGAGAAGAGCTGATTGGTCAGGGAGTAGAGTTTGTTACAGAAACTGATACTGAGGTAGTGGCAAAGCTCATATCTCAAATTTACAGTGTTAAGGGCGATATGATCGCCTCTCTTGTGTCCATTTACGAAAGACTGCGAGGGTCTTTTGCCCTTGCCATTCTTTTAAAAAAAGACTCTGACACCCTGTATTGCGTGAGAAAAGGATCTCCCCTTGTGGTGGGGAGGGGAAAGGGAGAAGCATTTTGTGCTTCCGATGTTCCGGCGTTGCTTCCTTACACTCAGGATATATTTTATATGAATGATGGCGATATCGCTCGCCTCACTCCACAGGGTATAAACTTCTGGAGTGATAAAGGTGTTTCCCTCGAAAAAAGCTCTCAGAGAGTCGACTGGGATCTTTCAATGGTGGATAAGGGCGGCTACCCTCACTTCATGTTGAAAGAGATCAATGAACAAGGAGCGGTTTTAAGGAACACTATGGGTGATCGTATAAAAGGAGAGGCAGTAGATTTTTCAAAAGAACTTGGCTGGAGTCAAGAATCTTTTGCAAAGATAAAGAAGATTCATATTGTGGCGTGCGGAACATCCTATTATGCGTCTCTTGTCGCGGAACGCCTCATGGAGGGGATGCTTCCCATAGACATAAGGGTGGAAATTGCCTCTGAATATCGTCAAAGGTCTATACACTTGGGAGAGGATGTACTAGCGATTTTTGTGTCTCAATCGGGAGAAACAGCTGATACTCTCGCCGCTGAACGATTGGCAAAGAGTAAAGGTGCCTTGTGTCTTGCTATTACAAACGGTCTAGGCTCATCTCTTGCCCGTGAAGTGGATCACGTATTGCTTTTAAAGGCCGGTCCAGAGATTGGTGTCGCCGCGACAAAGACCTTTACTGGACAGCTGGCAGTGCTTTATCTCCTTGGAATATACATGGCCAAGCTGTCGGGGGCTCTATCCTCTGAGGAAGAGGGACGGCTCGTGAAAGGTCTATTAAAATTACCCTATCAGATAGAGGAGATACTCGAGCGGCAGGAAATGCTTAAGCCTATAGCGGAAAAGTATGCTTCATCCCGGGATTTTCTTTATCTGGGCAGAGGACGTTCTTTCCCTTTAGCTCATGAAGGAGCCCTGAAACTTAAGGAAATTTCTTATATTCATGCCGAGGCCTTCGCTGCCGGTGAATTGAAGCATGGTCCCATTGCTATGCTTGAAAGCGATATTCCCGTAGTGATTATCGCCCCTCAGGATAGTCTTTATGAGAAACTTTTTTCTAATGTGGTGGAAGTGCGAGCCCGTAAAGCTCCCGTCATTGCTATTGCTACTCAGGGTGATAGTAACATGAAAGATGTTGCCAATGACGTTTTTTATATTCCCTCAACGGACCATGAACTATACCCTTTCCTGGCTGTTGTACCCTTGCAGATTTTTGCCTACTATATTGCTCGTGCCAGAGGCTGTGACATAGACCGGCCACGAAACTTGGCTAAAAGTGTAACGGTGGAATAAGTTGAAAAGGAGCCTGTGTTTCTTTCACAAGCTCCTTTTTTTACTTGTTTAGTTCTTTTGTAAAGGGGTAATAGAGGCGGATATGGGTAATATTAATCAATGCCTCATCGTTTCTTCCCGTACGTTCTGGCAAAAACTGCCAGCCCCCCCCATTAATTCTGCACATAATAAGGGGACGTCGACCGTAAGTAGACCACATATTCCATAATACATCGGAAAGCTGGCTTCCAGGTACCATCCCCCCTGAAAAAAGAGGGCCTTCCCCTACGAGTGTATCTCCATTCTCTGAAGCGATGATCATCCATTGGGTTAATTTCCAGGCCGAAGACATTTCTTTAGAGTCCGCATGGAAAAGGGGCAGAATCTGAAAACCGCCGATCTCCCCATAGGGAGAGGTGCTAACATCAATAACTCCCGTATGATTTGCCCTTATGCGGCTTCCTTTCTGAAAAAAAGTCCCTTCGAAGCGCCCTACACCGTAAACTGGTCGAATAACCCTGGCAATAATATGTGCGCCCATGGTGTCCCATGCTATAATTCGCCCTCCAGGGCGATTCTCTATATCTATTAAGAAGGTGAGATCCTTTTCTTCCACTGGGATGACCAGCGTGTCGCCATGTCCAGGTAATTTATCAGAAGAAAGCCGTTCCTGGCTTCCCTCTGGTCTTAGGATATAGACAGGGGTTCCCACTGTGGGCGCCCATCCTCCGAAAATGCCTTTGCCGCCATCAGACTTAATAGAAAAAAAGGTTTGTTTTCCTGCTGCTGGAGCTATTGTCGTTTCTGGTAGAATACTGATGGTACGTCCTTTCCCCTCCTCAACAGAACAAAGTAAATGTATGGCATTTACAGCAGAAGCACATACGGTTCCCTCTTCTCCCCATTGACTGGCCGTATAGCTTGGCCATCGGCTTGCCTGAGGTAGAGAGACCACTATGCCAACATCTTTGCGGGAGTTGTCAGGCAGCAAAACATAGGCGGAAGAGTCTATTTCACATGGGATGTAGATGGTGAATATAGGGGAAGCCACAGCAGGAAGTGACTGAAAGGCAAGCAAAGCGGATAATATCAGGAACAGATGCGCAGCACGTTTATGAATATACATGGGAATCCCTTCTTTCTTTATCTTTGTAGCAACTATTATAAGTGTCTTTTGACCTAAATAGGAGGAGCGCTTCGTGGATATTAAAAAAATGCTAGCAATTGCAAAAGGTGAATTTCCTGCGGATTTGGTGATTAAGAATGCAAGAGTCGCAAATGTTTTTACCCTCGAATATGAAAAAAAAGACGTAGCTTTATACGGCGGGACGATTGCCGGAATTGGAGAAGGATATTCGGGTAAAGAAGAGGTGGATGCTTCTGGGACGGTCCTTGCTCCTGGTTTTATAGAGGGACATTGCCATATTGAGAGTACAATGCTTACGCCGGCAGGTTTTGCCGAAATGGTTTTGCTTCGAGGGACAACCACCGTTATGGCTGATCCCCACGAAATAGCAAATACATGCGGAATGGATGGGCTTGAGTTTATGTATCGAGAGTCTCTCAACGTCCCCTTGGATATTTTCTTTTTAGCACCTTCCTGTGTTCCGGCCTCTCCTTTTGAAACGCCTCATGAAGAGCTAGATGCCTGGGCTATTAAAAGTTCCTATGAACAAGGGTGGTGTACCGCTCTAGGTGAAGTAATGAACTACCCCGCTGTTATAAACGGGGATGAAGGAATGTGGAGCAAATTACTTGCTTCATGGGATGTGGTAAAGAGTGGCCATGCTCCTGGAGTTACTGGTAAGGAGCTTTGTGCCTATTTGCTGAGTGGTTGTTCTAGTGATCATGAAAGCGCAACTCGGGATGAAGGCTTGGAAAAATTGCGGCGGGGCATGTGGCTTATGATTCGCCAAGGAGCAACAGAACACAATTTAGCGGAACTTTTGCCGTTGATCATTGAAAATGAGGCGCGTTCTTCTCGCGCCATGTTTGTAAGTGACGATCTTACTGCTAAACATATTCACACGAAGGGGCATCTAGATGGTATTATACGGCTTGCGGTGCAAGAAGGTCTTTCCCCCCTTGCCGCCCTTAGAATGGTCACCCTTTCGCCAGCCTGTTATTTTAAACTGTTTGATAGAGGTGCAATAGCACCTGGATATAGTGCTGATCTCGTGTTGATCGACTCCCTTGAGAGGTGCAATGTTATTCATGTATGGAAGAAGGGGAAATGGACAGTACGCAATGGTGAAGTGTTGAATACTCCTTTTGAACGGGACAAGTGCTATCCTACAGCAGTCAAAGCGCTTTATATCCCCTCCAGGGAGGAACTATCTATACGATCATCAAGGGATAAGAAAATACGTGTTGTGGGCCTTATAAAAGGACAAGTAGTAACTGAGCATTGCATAGAAACGCCTACTGTTCGAAGAGCAGAGGTTATTGCCGATAGCGAAAGAGACCTAGCCAAGATAGTGGTAGTAGACAAAAATAGCGGTAGCAAACGTTTTTTTTCAGGTTTCGTGAAAGGCCTGGGGTTAAATAAAGGAGCACTGGCTTCTTCAGTAGCCCATGACGCTCATAATTTTATCGCTGCAGGTATGGATGATAGTTCCATTGTTAGCGCTTTAAATGAACTTAGGCGTTTAGGAGGCGGACTTGTTGTCGCATTTGAAGATCAAGTTATGGCTTCTCTTTCGCTGCCTGTGGGTGGCCTTATGTGCGATGGGAATGCCCTTGATGTAATTCAGGCTATAGAAGAGGTAGAGAAGGCAGCCAGAGATCTTGGCACTCCAATGACCCATCCTTTTATGGCGATGAGCTTTCTTTCTTTGAGTGTCATTCCTGAATTGAAAATAACAGATCAAGGGTATGTGGATTTAAACAGGGGAGGACTCATGTCATTTTTTGTAGATGATGAGGATAATTAGCAGGACAGGTAAAAGAGGGGACCAGGCTATCCACCATCCTACATAAAGCAGAAGATACAGCGATATAACAAGAAGACCACCAACGAACAGTACCCACGTTGTAGTGATCAATCTCTTATTACCAGACCTGAAGGCTACAGCACCAAGGGGAACGGTGAGAGAAAACATGATTAGCACTATGATAAGAAGTGTTTTTGCCTGTATCAGAGAGAAATCAAAAGGGTTTATCATAAGGCGCTTCTCCTTAAAAGGTTATAGTTTTTATTAAGTATAGAGCTTTTTTGATGTATTGACATTCAATTGAAGTGGTGTTTTGCTTATAGGCACATTTGAAAAATTGCAACTCCCTCCTTGACATGATGGGAACCTCTGTTAGTATATTTACCGGCGTTCATACTGGGGTGTAGCCAAGACGGCAAGGCGGCGGACTTTGGATCCGTGATCGCTGGTTCGAATCCAGCCACCCCAGCCATTTAAGACTCAAGCAAGGGGGGACCTACGGTTCCCCTCTTTTGTGTTTTACCACTGATGAAAAGAAGGTGATGGGGGAAGTGACGAAACGTCGAACAGTGGGTGTTTTGATTCTCGCTGCGGGAAAGGGTACGAGAATGAAAAGCAGCCTTCCTAAAGTACTCCAACCTGTTCTCGAAGAACCTCTCCTTTTTTATTCTCTCCAGACGGCTCTGGAGGCAGGATCTGACGGGAGTGCGGTCGTTGTTGGGCATGAAGGTGCGTTGGTGGAATCTTACATGGCCCTGCATTGGCCTGGTGTGCGGTCTATATGGCAACATGAACAGCTGGGGACAGGTCACGCTGTTCAAATAGCAAGGGAATGGTGGCGCTCTTTTTCAGATGTCCTTATAATTCCAGGCGATGCCCCCCTTCTCAGAAGCGACATTCTTGCTGATCTTATTAAAACACATGTTAATTCCCTAGGTGCTTGCACCTTTGCAAGTTTTACAACTCAGAATCCTGATGGGTATGGCCGAGTGGTGAGAAGTGGAAAAGGATTGTCTATAATTGAAGAAAAGGATGCATCAGAAGAAATAAAGAAAATAAACGAAGTTAACAGTGGCATATATCTTTTCAGATCCACAGATCTTCTTTCAAACATTGATTTGCTTGCAAATGAAAATGCCCAGGGAGAATATTATTTACCTGATGTAGTGGAGCTTCTCTGCAAGCAGGAAAAGAAAGTAGATGCTGTTTGTTTTAACAACGGCGTAGACTTTCAGGGAGTCAATAGCCCCATCCACCTTTCTGAAGTAACATCTATTTTGCGAACTAGGATTTTAAATTACTGGATGGACAAAGGAGTGAAATGCGCAGATCCCGCGAGTATCTTTGTGGGCCCCCGTGTAAAGCTTGAGGGGGACATATGGATCGATCCTTTTGTTCAGATGTATGGGGACACAAGTGTTGGCGAAGGGACCCGTGTGGGAAGTCATTCTCTTATTCGTAACTCTAAAATTGGCAGAGATGTTAACATTATAAATTTTGTCTCTATAGCTTCA
Source organism: Aminobacterium sp. EBM-42 (assembly GCF_001896635.1). Lineage (NCBI taxonomy): Bacteria > Thermotogati > Synergistota > Synergistia > Synergistales > Aminobacteriaceae > Aminobacterium > Aminobacterium sp. EBM-42. Next base: position 27,764 of record NZ_MPPC01000027.1, on the reverse strand, counting down.
AGTGAAATAGAAGACCATGCTACAATTGGACCGTTCACCTATATAAGAGAGAACTCTCATATTGGTGAGGGCGCTTTTGTGGGTAAATTCGTGGAAATTAAAAAAAGCTCAATTGGTTCCGGCAGCAAAGTGCCCCATCTTTCCTATATAGGAGATGGCGTAATTGGCAGCAAAGTGAACATAGGCGCAGGAACAATAACATGTAATTATGACGGTGTTGCCAAAAATCCCACTCACATTGGTGATCGATGTTTTGTGGGAAGTAATACAATGTTAGTTGCACCGGTAACTCTTGGTGATGACTCTTACACAGCGGCAGGATCAGTAATTACTAAGGATGTCCCAGAAGGGGCCCTTGCTGTTGCTCGAGCTAAACAGAAAAATATCGAGGGATGGGTTTTGCGCCGTGAAGGCAGCAGAAAAGAAGGGGGTAAAGAGTGATGGGTTCCAGTTCCAGGGAACTGAAGATTTTTTCGGGAACAGCCCATCCGGAATTCGCCAGAAGAATCTGTGCGGAACTGGGTGTAGAGCTTTCTCGGGCCAAACATTACCGATTTTCTGATGGAGAGCTGGGACTTTCCATTGAAGAGAGTGTTCGGGGAGCGGATGTCTTTGTGGTTCAGCCCACATGCAATCCTGTTAATGAACACCTTATGCAGCTTTTTATAATGCTAGATGCACTGAAGCGAGCCTCTGCCTACCGAATTAATGTGGTCACGCCTTATTTTGGGTATGCCCGCCAGGATCGAAAAACAAAGGCTAGAGATCCTATTTCTGCTAAACTTGTGGCAGACCTTCTTGAGCATAGTGGCGCATCCCGCCTTATAACAGCAGATCTCCATGCTGGACAGATCCAGGGTTTTTTTGATATTCCTGTAGACCACCTGACTGCCGTTCCTCTCTTGGCGAATTACTTCAAAGAGAATTTCCCCAGTGAGATAAAGAGAGAAGAAGTAGTGGTTGTAGCTCCAGATGTAGGTGGAGTCGTTAGGGCTCGTCGTTTTGCTGTGACGTTAAATGCGGATCTCGCTATTGTCGACAAGCGTCGCTCCCATGATGTGGCGAATCTTTGTGAGGTAATGGAAATTATTGGTGATGTTGAAGGTAAAGTAGCTATTCTTATAGACGATATCATCGATACAGCCGGCACGATTTGCAACGCTGCTGCAGCTTTGAAAGAGCGTGGAGCACAAAAAGTCTATGCTTGTGCCACCCATGGTGTTCTTTCTGGTCCAGCTCTTGAAAGATTGGAAAAAGCAGAAATTGACAGCGTTATTCTTACAGACACGATTCCATTGCCTGAAAGCAAAAACTTAGATAAAATTACACAGTTATCTATTGCTCCGCTCTTTGCAGAGGCAATAGCGCGAGTGCACAGCGATCGATCTGTAAGCAGCTTGTTCAGTTAAAAACGTTGCTTATGTTGGCGATTTGTTTTTTAAAAGGAGGATGTTTGTAGATGGCGGACATGGTTAAGATTGTTCTTGAGGAGAGAAACGAGAAGGGAAAGCAGGCTGTCAAGAAACTAAGACCTACGGGCTATGTCCCGGCAGTTTTTTATGGTCCAGAATACAGGGATGCCGTTACTGTGAAAGTAAAGGCGTCAGATATAGCTGCGGTCATTCGTTCTGGCCACTGGGAAACAGTGCGTTTTAACGCATCCCTTCCTAATGGCAGGGAAGAGATGTGCCTGATGAGAAATATACAGAGGAATCTTCTTAATAACGAGATTATTCATATTGATTTTATCCAGCTTCTGAAAGGACATAAAATAGCGGTGAATATCCCCGTAGTCCTTGAGGGCAGAGAAGATTGTGTTGGATTAAAACATGGTGGCATTATTGAGCAGCTTCTATATGAAGTTGAGATTGAAGTGTTGCCAACGGAAATACCAAATTCTGTTTCTATTGATGTTTCAGGGTTAAATGTGGGAGAAGGTTTTTCAGTGAAAGATCTAGCCCTTCCAAAAAGCGCCGATATCCTGGTAGATTTGGAAGAGTTGGTTGTTACTGTAGCTCAACCCAAGGCTGAAGTTGAAGAAGAGGAAGAAGAAGTAGAGGCTGGAGAAGTGGAAGTAGTGGCTAAGGGTAAGGCTAAGGAGGAAGAGGAGTAGTTTCTTTTGCGACTTATTGTTGGCCTTGGTAACCCTGGGGTAGAGTATGCTTTAACGCGGCATAATATAGGCTGGATGGTTCTTGACCGTTTATGCAGTCGATATTCTGCTGGGAATGCCTCATTAAGATTTGAGGGCATGGTATGGGGGCCATTATTTATTAAAGGCGAAAAATGCCTGTTGCTTAAACCCCTTACATTTATGAATCTTAGCGGAAGATCAGTAGCTCAAGTTTGCCATTATTACCAGATTTTACCTGAAGAGACTCTTGTCATAAGCGATGACGCGGCTCTTCCTTTCGGACAATTGCGGTTAAGAACGAAAGGTTCAGCTGGAGGCCATAATGGTCTTGCTTCAGTTTTGGGAGCTTTAAGAACCCTCGGGGTCCCACGGCTCCGAGTAGGCGTGGGAGCTGCTCCGGCAGAACGGGATATGGTGTCGTGGGTCATAGGGACTTTTCTTCCAGAAGAACGGTCTTTGTTGCCTGATGTTATAGAGAAGGCTGCAAATGCGGTGGAGCTTTGGCTCATGGAAGAAATTCAAACAGCCATGAGTCAGATAAATAACAGGGACAAAACCGGATCAGGCGAAAGTTGATCACAATGGCGAGACTCAGTCTCGCCATTGTTGTTATAAACGAAAATAAGGGTGGATTCTCATTTCTGTCTTTGACGCATGGAATAAAACAACAAGTTTGCTTTGGGATATTAGAGATGAAATGTGGAAGAGTGGGGAGCAGGTACATCTCCCTGTCGATGGAGGAGCACGCGCGTGGATATTAGGTGGGGCTTCTGTGCCTCTTCTTGTGGTTTTTTCAGATCAACGCCAAGCTGAGGATTTTGTATCAGACTTTGAAAATCTATGGGAAGGGGAGATAGTTCGACTTCTTTATGAACTCCCTCTCAGTGTTGAGGGGGTACGTAATAAATCTTTGCTCTTGCAAAGAGGAGAAACTCTATCTAAGTGGAAACAAGAAAAAGGCATCCTTGCTACTTCTCCAGGAGGGTTGCTTTCCCCTTTCTTAACAGGAGAAGGTGTTTTCCCATTAAGAAGGGAAATGGGTGAGGAAAGGGGACGTCTTCTTCGTTGGCTAGAAGTCGCCGGGTATGAACGAGTCGATCTTGTGTGGACCCCAGGACAATATGTTGTTAGAGGGTTTATTGTAGATATCTATGATCCTGCCTATGCTCTTCCGATTCGGATAGAGTTCTTTGATGAAATAGTCGAAAGCATTCGTTCCTTTCATCCCCAAAGCCAGATGAGTGCCGCAACCCTTGATGAAATAGAGATCCATAGCATAACGGCGGCCCGCGAGAAAAAACTGGAAGAAATGATTCCAGACTCTTGCCATACAGTGCTTTTCGAGCCCTCGCAAATTGAGAATAAAGCGGAGTCATACCGATGGCTATGGGAGGATCTGCGACACAAGGCGGAAGTTTCCTCCCTCAGCACGTGGCCTGATTTTTCATTGTCTCTACTTACAAATAAACCTAAAATTCGTATTAGCGCGGCTGTTGCCCGTTCTCGACTAGCATTGCCTATCCAGGAGTGCCCCCATTTCAGGGGAGATATGGATAAATTCCGATGGAATTGTCAGTACTGGAGGCAAGAAGGTTATTCTATCCATCTTATTTCCTCGGGAACCTCCCTTCAAAATGATAATGACCTAAAGGACAAGCTCGTTTTTCATAAGGGGTCACTTTCAAAGGGATTTATAGATGAATATCGAAAAATAGTATTAATCTCAGATTTTGAAATAGGGGGGCTCAGTCTCTCTCCACACAGCAAGCCATGGAGAGCTCTCCCTATGGACTGGAAAGAACGCCTTACCGAAAATCAGTTAGTAGTTCACGAAGATTATGGTGTAGCGGTGTACAGGGGGGTAGAAGAGGTTGCCTCAGGAGGGGAACGATTTGATTCTCTAATTCTTGAGTTTGCCAATAAACAAAGGTTGCTTGTACCCTTTATGCAAATTTATAAGATAGATCCCCTGCCCGAAGAAGCAACTGCAGAAACAGTGCTTGACTCTTTACGGGGGACACGATGGAAAAAGGCAGTTGAAAAAACAAGAGAACGAGTAAGAGAAGAAGTAAAGAATCTCGTTCGTCTTTATGCTCGCAGGGAACTCTTAAAAGGATATGCTTTCCCAGTGGCATCAGAGATTTATAGACACTTTGTAGAGGCTTTCCCCTACGTTGAAACGCCAGATCAGCTTCGTGCGGAGCAAGAGATATTGCAGGATATGGAAAGCTCACATCCTATGGACAGACTATTAGTAGGAGATGTGGGGTTCGGGAAAACAGAAATTGCTATGCGTGCTGCTTTTAAGGCATCAGAAGCAGGGAAGCAGGTAGTAGTACTTGTGCCTACTACAATTCTCGCACAACAACACTATCATACTTTTCGAAGCCGTATGGCGGGTTTTCCTATTAGAGTTGAGGTTTTATCACGCTTTGTTTCAACATCGAGGCAAAAACGTATTTTAGAAGACACTAAAAAAGGGCTGGTGGATATTCTTATTGGGACACAGCGTTTGCTCCAGAAAGACATTGAATTTAAAGATCTCGGACTTCTAATTATCGATGAAGAGCATCGTTTCGGGGTTATGCATAAAGAAAAGCTTAAAGATACAAGGGAGGGACTAGACGTTTTAACGCTTTCCGCGACTCCCATTCCGCGGACCTTATCTCTTTCATTACGTGGATTGCGAAGTTTTTCTATAATTTCAACTCCTCCTTATAACAGGGTACCAGTCTTAACAATGGTGGGGCCAAGAAAAAAGAATCTTATCCACCGGGCTGTGTTGCAAGAATTAAATAGAGGGGGACAGGTTTTCTTTGTGTCTAACCGGATTAATCGCCTTAAGGGAAAATACGAAGAACTGAAAATAATGTTTCCAGAGGCTAGAATAAGTATGGCCCATGGACAGATGGCTGAAAAAGATCTTGAAAGAACAATGTTAGATTTTTACAATGGCAACCTGGACATTCTCGTGTGTACGACTATTGTAGAAAGTGGTCTTGACATCCCTAGGGCTAATACCCTTATCGTTGATGACGCTCAAGAACTTGGTCTTGCGCAGATGTATCAGCTCAGGGGACGGGTTGGACGGAGGGAAGAAGGTGCATACGCTTATTTCCTTTACCCTGAAACTATGCCTCTACAGAAAGAAACAATGGAACGTTTCGAGGCTATATCTGCCTTTTCAGACATAGGATCGGGTTATAGCTTAGCCCTCCAGGATCTGCAGATAAGGGGAAGTGGCGATATTATAGGAGTGTCACAACATGGACAGGATGAGCGTGTAGGTTATCGTTTTTATTATAAAATGCTTGAGGAGGAAATAGCCCGGATCCGGGGAGAGCTTTTTTCTGAAACGCCGGTAGATAGTGAGCTTTCAGGGACTATTCCCTCGACATATATTCCTCAGGATACCATACGTATTACTCTTTACAGGCGGTTGCTGAAAAGCAATGACTCGAAGGAGTTGAACCAGTTAAGGAAGGAAATACGAGATCGTTTTGGCCCCCTTCCAGATTCTCTGACATACCTTATCGATACAGTAATTGTAAGGATTTCTGGAGCTTCTGCAGGTCTAGCTTCTGTAGTATCAGGGAGTGATAAGACTATAGTCATAATAAAAAATGATCGAATACACCAAAGGCTATGCAGCTTTAAAGGATGGATCAGAACAACAGATCGTATTATTGGTCCAGGGGGTTATAAAGGAATGAGCGACTTATCAGAAGCGATTTGGTCTCTTCTTTATAAAAATGCTAAAAAAAATGGGGGGTAAATATGGATATCACAGAGAACTTTTTACTCGGACAACTTGTGGAGATTATGTCGCGGCTTAGGTCTCCTGAAGGTTGCCCTTGGGATAGGGAACAAACCTTTGAAAGCTTGAGAAGTCATATAATAGAAGAAGCATATGAACTGGTAGAAGCCATTACTCAGCAGGATAAAGACGAAATACGGGAAGAAGCGGGAGATGTTTTGCTTCAGATTGTTTTTGTTGCTCAGCTTGCTCAAGAAAAGGGCTTCTTTGACATTAAAGATGTAATATCTGAAATTTGTGATAAGCTCATACGAAGGCATCCTCACGTTTTTGGCGATGTTAATGTGAGAGGAAGCGCTGATGTTCTTGTGAATTGGGAGAAAATCAAGGTTCGCGAAAAATCGACCCAAAAACGTGACGATACCTCAATTTTGGCGGGAATTCCCGAGAGTTTGCCGCCTTTATTAAAAGCATACAGAATTCAATCTAAAGTTTCTCATGTTGGTTTTGATTGGGAGAAAGGTGATATTGCTCCTCTTCTTGGAAAGGTAAGTGAAGAGTTAAGGGAAGTGGAAGTGGCTACTTTGCGAGAGCAACAACAGGAGATGGAGGAAGAGATAGGCGACCTGTTCTTTGCTGTAGTTAATCTTTCCAGACATTTGGGAGTGAACCCGGATGTAGCCTTACAGCGTGCAAACAGGAAGTTCGAGTATCGTTTTCGTCAGGTAGAAATAATGATTCATAAAGAAGGAAAAGAATGGTCTGATTATGGTTTACAAGAGCTCGAAGTTCTATGGGATAAGGCGAAGAATTTTACCGTTTCAACGAAGCGGCCAAAAAAGGCTTGCGATTCATCATTACAGTAATGGGGGCTGTGAATGATAATGAATGAAGAAAAGGGTAAAAACACGGTCAAAATCGGGAAGAATGAGAGAAGCGCAAAGGTTGGAAAGGTTGAGAACTTGAATGTTCCGAAGGTGCGCGTAACTGAAACGGCATTGAGAGATGCCCATCAATCTCTTATGGCTACAAGGATGCGTATAGAAGATATGCTCCCTGTAGCTGAGATGATGGATGAAATAGGGTACCACTCTCTTGAGGTTTGGGGTGGCGCTACTTTCGATTCATGCATGCGTTTCCTTGATGAAGATCCCTGGGAAAGGTTAAGAGGGCTTCGTAAAATGTTTAAGAAAACGAAGCTCCAGATGCTTCTGAGGGGGCAAAATATTGTAGGATATAGGCATTATGCAGATGATACTGTGCGGGAATTTGTAAAGAGAGCAGTAGGAAATGGTCTTGATATCATTCGAATATTTGATGCTCTTAATGACTTGAGAAATATGGAAGTTGCAGCAGATCAGGTGAAAAAAGAAGGGGCCCACCTGCAACTTTCAATTTCCTACACCCTCTCTCCCGTTCACACTTTAACAGCATTTGCAGACCTTTCAGTCAAGATGAAAGAGATGGGTGCAGATTCTATCTGCATAAAAGATATGGCAGGTCTCTTAAGTCCAGTAGATGCCTCTAAACTGGTAAAAGCCATTAAAAAGAATACAGGACTCCCAGTTCAGGTCCACTCTCATTACACGAGCGGCATGGCATCTATGGCTTATCTAGCTTCTATTGAAGCTGGTGCAGACGTGGTAGATTGCGCCATATCCCCATTCTCTATGGGGACAAGCCAGCCTCCTACGGAATCTCTGGTAGCAGCGTTGGCCGGCGGTCCTTATGATACAGGAATGAAACTGGAGAAGCTTGTACCAGTAGCCAATCACTTTAAACAGATTCGCGAAAAATATAAAGATATCTTTGTGAGCTTGACAGCAGTAGACGTGAATGTTCTTATATATCAGATTCCTGGAGGAATGTACTCTAATCTCGAAAGTCAGCTGAAAGAGCAGAACGCGATGAATAGACTCGATGAGGTGTTGCAAGAAGTACCCCGTGTCCGCAAAGAGATGGGTTACCCCCCACTCGTAACGCCGACGAGCCAGCTTGTGGGGACTCAGGCTACTCTCAACGTCTTAGTAGGGGAGCGCTGGAAAATTATACCGAAAGAAGTGCGAAGCTATCTCATGGGATACTACGGCAAACCCCCGGCAGAAGTTGATCCTGAAATTAGAAAGAAAGCCATAGGGGATGAAATGCCCATCACATGCCGTCCCGGAGAAAAAATTGAACCAGAAATGGAAGAAGCGAAAAAGGCAGTGGAAGCATGGGCTCTTCAGCCGGAAGACGCACTTTCTTACGCATTATTCCCGGCAGTAGCCAAAGATTTCCTAATGAAAAAATATGCTCAAAAAACAAAAAGGGATATCGGTCTTGAAACACTAGTTGATGGAACCGGTTATCCCGTATAGAGGATTAGAAAAATATATGAATGAAAATCATTTGAAAGAGTCGGAAATGGGCACCTATTCTCAGACAATGGTGGTTTCTGATCAGGATATTATGGAACGCCTTGCAGGAAATAACGATGAAAACTTTCGTGTTATTGAAGAACGTTTTCCCGTGCGTCTTGTAGTTCGAGGAGAGCAAATCACGGTACAAGGGCCTGATAATGACGTTGTTCAGACTGTATTTCGTTACCTTGAAGAACTTTTTAAGGTGGCAAAACAGGGGCATCAAATATTAGTTGCTGATGTTCGGTATGGTATGGATATGATCGCTGTGGAGGGGAAGGCAGATCTTGCCCCCCTCTACAATGATGTTATTTGTACAACAGCGAGAGGCAAGCCTGTTCGCCCTAAGACGGGTGGCCAGAAACTGTACATAGAGGCTATGCGTGCTCACGATATCGTTTTTGCTATAGGCCCGGCAGGAACAGGCAAGACATACCTGGCCGTATGTCATGGAGTGGCCATGTTAAAAGCTGGAGCCATCAGTCGCATTGTTCTTGTGCGTCCAGCAGTGGAAGCTGGTGAAAGTCTTGGATATTTGCCAGGGGATCTTAGAGAAAAAGTTGAGCCTTACGTTCGGCCTCTTTATGATGCTTTTTACGATCTTTTTTCGCCAGAGCGTTTTTTGCGATATATAGATAAAAATGTTATAGAAATAGCTCCCCTTGCTTACATGAGAGGAAGGACCTTGAATGATAGTTTTATCATTCTCGATGAGGCTCAGAATACAACGCCTGAGCAGATGAAAATGTTTTTAACCCGTCTTGGTTTCGGATCTAAGGCAGTGGTGACAGGAGATATTACCCAGATAGATCTCCCTTCTGGGAAAAAGTCAGGCTTAATTCAAGTGAGAGAAATTCTGGAGGGGATAAAAGGAATTGCCTTTCTTGAGCTTACCAACCGCGATGTGGTACGCCACGAAATAGTACAACGAGTGGTTAGGGCGTATGAAGAATATGAAAATAGGAAGCAGTAATTTGAATATTTTTAAAAAAATGAATCGAATAAGCTCAAGAATATCGATGAAGGAAGATGTCTTTCGTTTGACTTCCGTGTTCTTGCTTCTTTTTTTTGCGGTCCTTCTTATTCTTGCGCGGTGGTTCTTTGATGGCGGGCGGGCCGGCTTTGTACAGGGTCATCCTGCCCCTCGTACTTATCTTGCCATATCCCCTATGAAATATATTGATGAAGAGAAGACAAATCTTCTTCGCAGCCGTGTTGAAAGCACTATATCAGGAGTCCTTGTTAAGGATACAGAAGCCATAAACACTATGACATCCCAGCTTAAATCTCTTGAAGCAGGAGACTTTCAGGGCGCCATGATTCCTAAGGATCTTATTGCCATTTTACAAGAGATGCCAGAACGAAGGAGACAAACAACTCTCAAAGCAGTTGCAACTATCGGTTTCCAGTTTCTTATAAAAGAAAACAATGGTGACGAATTTGCGACTCCTGCCCCAGAAAAGCTTTGGGGGAAAATTGAAGAATTGAACTTCCCGGCAGAGATGAATAATCTTATCTATCAGATTCTGGAAGCTGTCCTTCGACCTGCGGTTAAAATTGACGAAGAGCTAACACAGGGGCTTCGTAATGATCTGGCCGCAAGCCTCAAACCAATAGAGCAGTATCTCAAGGTTGGGGATGTTATCGTAGAAAAGGGAAAGATCATAACTCCTCAGCTCTCTCGTATTCTTCTATCACAAGGATATCTTCAGCAGCAATTCCCATGGAAGATCCTTCTTTTTTCTGCTCTACTAATCCTTTGCTGGCCTTTTTGGATACAGTTGCCGGCTTTTGCTGCAGGAGGTCGACAAAAATATGAAACAAACGAAATATATATTGCTTGTATAGTAGGGGCCTATTGGTTTGCTGAATACATTTCTGGTCTGTTGGGAGCCCGGGGAGTGGCTATTATTACTTTGTCAGGTTGGGTATATCTTGTTCTGCCCTTTACTCTTGGTTTCCAGGTTGTTTTTGGGGCGTCTATTATAGCCTCTATTCTACTGACATCCTTCTCAACATCAGGAATAGTTCTTGTGAGTTTTATGGGCCTGGTGGCAGCTATGACGGGGCCTTTTTTCTTAAAAGACGTTCACTCCAGAAGCCATTTATGGAGACAGCTTTTTATCGCAGGCTTGCTTCCTGTCTTTGCTGGAATGTTAGCGCGATGGACCATTGCACTAGAAATGTCATGGCAGGTGTTTTTGTTTGCTTGTCTAGGAGAGGCCTTATGGGGTACGGTGGTCATTGCTTTCCTGCCCATCTGGGAAAACTTTTTTGATATAATGTCACCTCTGCGCCTTATGGAGCTTTCATATCCGACTCAGCCATTGTTGAAAAAACTCCAGATAGAGGCTCCGGGCACATACCATCATTCTCTAATGGTGGGGACATTGGCAGAAACTGCAGCAGATAGACTTGGCATGAATGCATACCTTGTTAGAGCAGGTGCGTATTATCACGATATAGGCAAGCTAAGGCGTCCTCACTTTTTTGTTGAAAATCAAATGGAAGGTGAAAATGTTCATGATGAGCTAACTCCGTCTCTTTCTGCCCTTGTTATCATCGCCCATGTACGAGAGGGTTTGGAAATTGCGGAGGAATATAATTTGCCAGGAAAGCTCCGTCAGTTTATAGCGGAACATCATGGGACTACATGTCTTTCTTATTTTTTCCGCAAATCAAGTTCTCAGGGGGAGAAATTACCTCGAGAGCAATTTTGTTATCCTGGGCCAAGACCCTCTAGCAGGGAAACGGCATTGTTAATGCTGGCAGATTCGGTAGAAGCAGCTGTCCGAGCAGATCGGCGAAATATTTCGGGGATACAAGACCTGGAAAAGGTTATATCTGGCGTCGTTGAGTCTAAAGTAGTCGAGGGACAGCTTGACGATGTTGATTTTACTTTAAAAGATTTAGCAGAAATAAAAGAGGCCTTGATCTATGCCCTTCAATCAGTTTATCATGGCCGTAAGGTTAAAGAAATACAATCGTCAGACGAGAGTAGTCAAAGCCCAACTCCCAGCCAGGGTGAGGGCGGGGAGAATTCTCAAAGCAAACAGGAGGAGTAATACGTGAAGGTTCATTTATGCTTAGACAGTGTGGATGATGGAGAATCCGAAAGTATTAGGGCCCTCAGAAAACTTGAGGGCTGTGAGGAAGTGTTGGAGCGGGTTGTTCAGCGTCTTTTTCAGGGGAGATACGAAAACCAGCAAGCAGAAGTATCTATTTCTATAGTTTCAACCACGGAAATGCAGGAAATTAATAGGGAATACAGAGGAATAGACCAGCCAACAGATGTCCTTTCTTTCCCCATGTGGGAAGAGGGAGAAGAGTTTTGCCCCCCCAGCGGATGGGAGATGCTTCCTTTGGGCGACATACTCATTTGTGAAGAAGTGGTCAGGGAGAATGCAAGGCAAAACAACGTTTCGTATATAGAAGAGCTGTACCTGATAGTAGCCCACGGTTTTCTTCACCTCTTAGGTATAGACCATGATACCGTCGAAAAACAGGAGATGATGTGGTCTCTCCAATCAATAATTCGTGACGAATGGCTTTTGGCTCTCAATAAGATTCAAAGTGACTCCCCCATTGAAGGAGGATTGATTTGATAGTGGATATTCCTGCATCTGCTATTAAAGCTTTGATCTTTCTCCTCTTCCTTATAATTTGTTCCGCATTCTTTAGCAGCGCAGAAACGGCTATAACCGCAGCAGGGAGAGGTAAACTGCTAGCGCTTCAAGAACGCCACCCATATCAGCGCCGTTTTTTTCAGTGGCTTGTAGGAGATGTCCAACGTGCTCTCACGATTACTCTTGTTTCAAATAATCTTGTTAATATTGCGGCCAGCGCTGTTGCCACTTCCCTGGCGATTCTTCTTTTTGGCCATAGAGGAGTGCTCTGGGCCGTTATAATAATGACCGTTGTCATTGTTATCTTCGGCGAGGTTTTACCTAAAAGCATTGCTATCATAAAATCAGAGGCTATATTGATCTTTACTCTTCCCATCCTTAGGTTGCTTGGAGTGGTTTTCTCTCCCTTCATCTGGATTATGAACCGACTTGTGCGGGTGCTTGGTCTTCTTTTCGGTGTAGATCTCCGCATGCAGCATACCTTTGTGACAAGGGAAGAAATAGAGCAAATGGTGAATATAGGAGAAGCTTCAGGTGTCCTTGAGGCAGTGGAGCGAAAGATGATCCATGGAATCATCTCTTTTGAAGAAACTCGTGTTTACGAGATTATGGTTCCTAGAACTGATATAAACGCTATAGCAAACGATGCAAGCATCGGAGATTCAGTGGCTATTTTTCAGGAGTATGGACATTCAAGAATTCCTGTCTTCGATGAGAGCCTGGATGATATTGTAGGGATTCTTTATGCGAAAGATGCCATCCCCTATCTCTTTTCTGGAAAGATTGACGAGCCTGTATCAAAACTGAAAAGAGATGCTCTTTTTGTTCCGGAAACTATGAAAATCGTTGATGTTTTTAACATAATGAAAAATAGAAGGGTACATATGGCTATCGTAGTTGACGAATATGGCGGAACGGCTGGACTTGTTACTCTTGAAGACCTGCTTGAAGAGATAGTTGGAGAAATTCAAGATGAGTACGATTTTGAAACAGCGCCGGTTCTCAAAGAAACGGGTGGGAATTATCTTGTACAGGCCAATGTGAGCCTGGAAGACTTAAGTGAAACCCTTGCCTATCCTTTTGAATCAGAAGATGCAGAAAGTGTGGGAGGTCTGGTTCTCTCATTAACAGGGGGATTCCCTGAAAAAGGGGCACTTCTTCAATATGGAAAATGGGAAATAGAAGTTCTTGATGTGGAAGATCACAGGATAAAGCTTTTGAGGTTTCACGAAGTGCTATTAAAGGACGAAGAAAATGAAGAAGACTGAAGACAAGAGCCCTAAGTGGGCTTTCAGCGCAATTTCGCCTCTTAGACTGCTTAAAGAGGCAAGAGAGGCTCAATATTATTCATATAGCCCTTATTCCCATTTCCCTGTGGGGGCGGCTCTACTTCTTGGAAATAATGAGGTTATCAAAGGTTGCAATGTAGAAAACGCATCTTATGGTATGGCCCTTTGTGCCGAGCGGAATGTAATAGCTCAGATGGTAGCTTTGGGGAAAAAGGATCCCCAGGCCATCGCCATTGTGGGGAAAATAGGTACCCCCTGCTATCCCTGTGGGGCGTGTTTGCAGGTTATGTGGGAATTTAATCCGGATATGATCCTTGTTTTTGAAAAGGAAAATAATAAAGCAGAGACGATGTTGCTGCGAAATCTTCTCCCATATCCTTTTAGCAGAGAGGGCATGAAGGACGAATGAGAGAAGCTGCAATGAACTTTAAGTTTGGAGTGGTGCCCATTGTCGGGCGCCCCAATGTAGGGAAATCATCGTTGCTTAACAATATTCTTGCTTACAAGGTGTCTATTGTCTCGGAGAAACCGCAGACGACGAGAAATGCTATTCATGGCATATATAATGAGCCTGAAATGCAGATAGTTTTTACAGATACTCCAGGGATCCATAGGCCTCGTCACAAGCTGGGCGAAGCCCTTGTAAAGGCTGCCGTTCGTTCCCTAGAAAATGCAGACCTTATCCTGTATGTGGTAGAAGTTGATGACATCTCAATTTCGCCGGAAGACGATAGGATCATCGAGATACTCCAAGAAGTTTCCACCCCAATTTTCCTTGTAGTTAATAAAATAGACCAGGTCCAGCAAAGTGAAAGAAGACTTATGGCCGTAGCGTCTCTTTTTAAAGAAAAGTTGCCTATAGTTGGTGCCTTAGGTGTTTCAGCTAAGAAAGGTTACAATATAGACAAACTTGTACAAATTCTTAAAGATAAACTCCCGGCCGGGTTCCCATGGTACGATGAAGAAATTCTTACTGACCGTCCGGAACGTTTTTTAGCGGGTGAGATTATACGGGAAAAGGTATTGCTGCTTACCCATGAAGAGGTCCCTCATAGTGTTGCTGTAGAAGTGGAAGAATACAAAAGTCCAGACGAATATCCAGAAAGGGACGTTCTTTATATTCGTGCCAATCTTGTTGTAGAAAGAGAAGGGCAGAAGACTATCCTTATAGGGAAAAAGGGGAGTAAAATAAAAAAAATTGGAAGCTTAGCCCGTTCTGATATAGAAACAATGACGGGTCATAGGGTTTTTCTTGACCTTTGGATAAAGGTTAGGCCAGCTTGGCGTAAATCTGAAGGTGAGCTTTGGAGAATGGGGTATATAGAAAGGTGATACGTTGCTGTGGATTTTTTAACCCAAGGACTTTTTCGCAGTTCTGGAGTGGTGCTGCGTCGTAGGATTAGCGCAGAAGGCGATATCTCCCTACACCTTTTCCTCAAAGGAGTTGGCCCCGTATGGGTCCAGGCACCAGGGTCCGCTCGTGGAAGGGGTCGGTTTGGTGGCGCGACAGAACCATTGACATGGGGGTCATTTAATCTTTATAAAGGGCCTAAACATCTTTATTTAAAGACCATAGATGTGAAAGATGACATGTGGACGTTACGCCTTGATCCTGAAAAGCTTCATTCAGCTTTGGAATGGAATAGAATGGTTTCTCGCTACACCTGTTCCGGCGTGGCTGAAGATGATGTTTTGATTCTTTTGTATTGGACTATGCGTTCTTTGTGCGAGGGTGCCAATCCACTATTTCTTTCTTGGCGGCTGCTGTGGAGGTGGCTTTATATACGTGGAGAGGCTCCTGATCTATCAAAATGTGAACAGTGTGGAGTTGCTTTAAAAGACGCTGTTTATTGGTCTGATTCAGGGTTTCTTTGCCAAAACTGTAGTTCAAACGGGGGCAGTTCAATGATTGCTTCGAAAGAGCTGAGACTTCTTCAGGCGGCGGCCATGCTGCCCCGCCGAAATCTTATTTCTTTTTCTTCTCAAGGAGCTCCTTCAGATGGTACAGAGAAAGCTTTCTGGAAAACGCAGATTGGACGTTTAAAGATGATTCTTGACAGAAGTTGTTAAAAATAGACAATCCTACAAAGATAAAAGGTTTTATCGCGAGGGAGGTTTTTTATGTGAACTTTCAAGAAATTATTTTCCGTCTCGAACGTTTTTGGGCTGAACAGGGATGTGTTATACAACAACCATATGACATAGAAGTTGGGGCTGGAACTATGAATCCCGCAACTGCTCTACGGGTACTTGGCCCCGAACCATGGAAAGTTGCATACGTTGAGCCTTCTAGAAGACCTACAGACGGACGTTACGGTGAAAATCCCAATAGGTTGCAGCATTATTATCAGTATCAGGTTATTGTTCAACCAGCGCCTGAAAACATTCAGGAGATCTATCTTGCCAGCCTTGGTGCCCTAGGCATAGAGCCCCAAGAACATGATATCCGTTTTGTTGAAGACGATTGGGAATCTCCAACCGTAGGGGCCTGGGGGCTGGGCTGGGAAGTTTGGCTTGATGGAATGGAAGTGACTCAGTTTACCTATTTTCAGCAGGTTGGTGGTGTAGATATGGCTCTGGTTCCTGCGGAGCTGACCTATGGCATTGAGCGTATAGCCATGTTCGTACAGAAAGTGGAGAATGTATATGATCTTGCCTGGGTTGATAATGTAACATACGGAGATATTCACCATTGGGATGAAGTGGAGTTTTCTCACTATAATTTTGAAATAGCAGACACGGATATGCTTTTTAAACTTTTTACCATGTATGAAGCGGAGGCGAATCATATCCTTGCTGAAGGGTATGTACTTCCTGCTTATGATTATGTACTGAAGTGTTCCCACACTTTCAATCTTCTGGATGCAAGGAATGCTATTAGTGTAACGGAACGAACAGGCTACATCTCCCGTATTCGGGCCCTTGCGAGTCTTTGCTGTGAAAGATATGCGGGAAGCCGCAAAGAGATGAACTATCCTTTTATGAATAAATTTTCTCGCTAGACCATGGAAGAGGTGAAGAGTCATGGCATATAAAAATCTTTTACTTGAAATAGGAACTGAAGAAATTCCATCACGCTTTCTTCCTGACGCATTAGAAACCATCGTAAGTTACGCTGAAAAAGAATTTGAAACAGCCCGCATTAAGCATGGACGGATAGGGGCATATGGAACTCCTCGCCGCATAGCTCTTACTATTAGGGATGTTCAGGAAAACCAGGAAGATAAAATAATGACCTATAAGGGGCCGACATGGGAGTCAGCCTTTGACGCCAATGGAAACCCAACTAAAGCTGCCATAGGATTTGCTAAGAGCAAGGGGGTTAACTACGAAGAATTAACCCATAAGGAAGTAGATGGGGTGCGTTATGCCTTCGCAGTCATTTCTGAACAGGGGAACCCTGTTCAAAATTTGCTTCCTCAAATACTAACTAATATTATGGGCCAGATTGTTTTTCCTAAGAATATGTATTGGCTTGATCCGACAATAAAATTTGCCAGACCTATTCGTTGGATCGTTGCCCTTCTCGATAAAGAAATAGTTCCCTTTACTTATGGCGGCATAGAAAGTGGCCGAACAACTAGGGGCCATCGCTTTATGGGATCCAGGAGCATTGATGTTGCCGATGCGTCAGAATTTATGGAAAAGCTATACGATAATTATGTTATCCTCGATCAGGAAAAACGAAAACAAAAAATGATTTCGGGCATAACCGCCCTCGAGAAAGAAATTGGGGGCAAAGTAGAACTTGACCCTGAGCTCGTTGATGAAAACCTGTATCTTGTAGAGTTTCCGATTCCCTTTTATGGTTCTTTTGACAAGAAATTTCTCGATATACCAGAGGAAGTATTGACGACAAGTATGAAAAAACATCAAAAATACTTTCCTGTACGAAGTGAAAACGGCAAACTTATGCCTTTCTTTGTAGGGGTAAGTAATAACAGGGCTACGAATATGGGGGTAGTGCGTGAAGGAAATGAACGGGTATTGCGGGCAAGGCTCGAAGACGCCGCATTTTTCTGGGCGGAAGATCTGAAAAAACCTCTTGCGGGATGTATAGAGGGGTTAAAGAGCATTGTTTACCAGGAAAAACTAGGGTCCCTTTACGATAAAATCAAAGCAACCCAGAAACTGGCGAAATATCTTTGTGAAAAACTTGGGTTTTTAGATGAGGCTAAACTTGTAGACAGAGCTGCCTTACTCTCAAAATGCGATTTGTTGACCAATATGGTGTATGAGTTCCCAGAACTTCAGGGAATTATGGGGCGTGAATATGCCCTTCGTAATGGGGAGCCGGAAAGAGTCGCAAAAGCTATTTATGAACAATATCTCCCAAAGTCCGCTGGCGACACTGTCCCATCAGATATCATAGGAGCAATACTTGGCATAGCAGAACGAATTTTTGTTATTGTAAATTGCCACAAGGTAGGTCTTCAGCCCACAGGTTCCCAAGATCCCTATGCTCTCAGACGGGCAGCACGATGTATTAACGAGATTATCTGGGGAGTCGATCTGGATGTAGATATTGCGGATCTTATCTCTCAAGCAGGACAAAATTTCGAGGTGCCTGAAAAGATACTAGAGCAATCCAGGAGTTTTTTTGAACAGCGGCTTCATGTACAACTAAAAGAAAAGGGCTATGAGCACGATCTTGTGACGTTGGCTATTTCAGTTGTTGGACGCAAACCTTTCCAGGCCCTTCACTTTTTAAATGTTGTTAATAAGGTGAAGAATGAAGAATGGTTTGTGGACCTTGTTACAGCAGCGGTACGGGTTAGAAATATCTTATCAAAGGCAGAAGAGTACTCCAAAGATATCGCCCAGGAGCTTTTTCAGAAAAATGTGGAAAATGAGCTGTTTATAGAAATGAATGAAATGACACCATTAGTAGAGGATGCTTTGGAAAGATATGATTGGGACGAACTGATGGTTCTACTATCGAGGCTTTCTCCACGTATCACGGCTTTCTTTGACGATGTTATGATTATGGATAACGACCTTGACATCAGGCAGAATAGATTAGCCTTACTTTCTCGCTGTAATAGTATTTTCAAAGAAGTTGGAGATCTGGGTGTCCTGAAGAACTAGGAGGGGGAAAATGAGCTCTCTGTCATTGTTTATAGTTTCAGACTCTACAGGAGAAACAGCGGAACATGTTTCTCACTCAGCTATGAGTCAGTTCGAGTCTTCCTTTAGTCAGGTTACCCGATTTCGCTATGTAGACTCAGAAGAAAAGGTGAAGGACATTTTACAACAGGCGGCGCTTGCCCGCCCTGTTGTTGTGTGTACTCTGGTGAATAGGAATTTAAGGCGGTCAATGGCCCTAAGAGCTCAGAAATTGGGGATACCTTTTGTGGATCTTCTTGGTTCCCTATTAGAACTTCTCGAGTTGAGGCTGGGGGAGGACCCCTTGGAATCGCCGGGACTGAATCGCCGTATGGATGAAGAGTATTTCAGGCGGGTTAAGGCTGTTGAATTTGCTATACAGTGTGATGATGGACGAAACCCACCGGCTCTTCCCATAGCGGATCTTGTTATATTGGGAGTTTCCCGAACGGGGAAAACGCCTCTTTCAATGTATATTGCGAATCGGGGATTCAAAGTGGCCAATATTCCGCTAATACCAGAAGTAGATCCTCCCCAAGAGGTTTTCTCCGTTCCCAAAGAGCGACTCATTGGCTTAGTTATAGATCCTTTAAAGTTAATACAAATACGAGAGGAAAGGCTGAAGCTTCTAGGGCTTGATCCGGCAGCTTCAGCCTATGCTAACAGGGAGAGAGTCAGACGAGAATTAGAGTACGCCAGTAATATAATGTCGCAGCTTGGCTGTCGCATCTATGATGTAACGGGTCGGGCAGTAGAAGAGAACGCACAGGAAATAATGGATCTTCTTCGGGGGTAGAATATATGCACGACATGAAAAAACAGGTTGAAGTTTTTGTGGTTTCCGATTTTACCGGAGAAACGGCGGAAAGCGTGGCACGGGCTGCATCAAGTCAATTTGACCCCCAGAGTGTAAAATTACGCCGTTTTCGCTACATTAACAATATAGATAAGGCAAGGGAAATGCTGGAGATTGCATCTTCTAAACACGCCATTGTCATTTGTACATTTGTAGATAAGATTGTGCGCCATTGGGTCATTGAAAATAGCGACTCCTTGAACGTTGATGTTATAGATGTTTTTGGACCGCTGCTCAACACTCTTTCTGATATTCTGGATAAAGAGCCTCTTGAGAAGCCAGGGCTTTCCCATGTTATGGACGAAGAGTATTTTAAACGGGTCAAAGCGGTTGAGTTTACCATCAGCTGTGATGATGGCAGCAACACCCATCTTCTTCCTGAAGCTGATCTTATTATTATTGGAGTTTCAAGAACGTGTAAAACCCCTCTTTCAATGTATCTTGCCCATAAGGGCATTAAAACAGCGAACATTCCTTTGATCCCTGATCTTGCTCCCCCTGAAGAATTATTTGAAGTGGATTCTTCTCGGATCATAGGTTTAACTATAGATCCAAAGGCTCTCATAGATATCCGTCTTAAAAGGCTCGTTATGTTAGGTCTTGATTCAGAAGGTTCCGACTACGCTCAGATAGCCAAGGTTTATGAGGAACTGGCGTATGCAGATTCAATCATGAAAGCACTCGGCGTAAGAGTTTTTGACGTTACGGATCGTGCCCTTGAAGAGACCGCACAAGAGATATTAGCTTACATCAGACATTAGATCCCTCCAATATTTAGACGAGGAGGTGAGTAATGCTATGAGAGATAAAGTACTCAACAAGTATGTTTATGATTTTGAAGAAGGAAACGCCACAATGAAGGACCTTCTTGGCAGTAAAGGGGCCAATCTTTCTCAAATGGTACAGAATGGAATGCCTGTCCCTCCCGGATTCATTGTGACAACTAAAGCCTGTGTAGAATTTTTAGAAGGGGAAAGTTTTTTAGTGGACAAAATTTGGCCGGATATACAGAAAGCAATTCTCAGAATGGAGGCTAAAACGGGCAAAAAATGGGGCAGTGGCCCCACTCCCCTTCTGGTTTCGGTGAGGTCTGGTGCCCCAGTTTCTATGCCAGGCATGATGGACTCCGTACTCAACCTTGGACTCAATCGGGATACGTTGGAGTATATGGCAGAAGCCTCTCAAAACAGAAGATTTGCTCTCGATAGCTACAGGCGACTGATTCAAATGTTCGGTGAAGTTGTTGCTGGTTTGAGTCCTGATCTTTTTGAAAAAGTTCTCGATGAAGCCAAGAAAAAAATAATTTACTATATGATTATCAAATTCCTGCCCAGATCCTTGAAGAAATTGTTGCGGCCTACCTTCACATTTATGAATCCCACACTCATTCTTCTTTCCCATATGACCCATGGAAGCAGTTAAAAATGGCTCTTGCCGCTGTTTTTAAGAGCTGGAACAACCCAAGAGCTATTACATATCGCAATCTTCATAGTATTCCACATAATTTAGGGACTGCTGTTAGTATAGTCTCAATGGTTTTTGGAAATCTTAACGAGCAGTGCGGCACAGGTGTATGTTTTACACGAAACCCTTCCGATGGTTCTGCAGACCTTTATGGGGAATTTCTCATTAATGCTCAGGGAGAAGATGTAGTTGCGGGAGTACGAACCCCTATCCCCATATCAGAATTGCGCTATATGATGGCTGACATGTTTAATCAGCTGGTTGATATCACAGGGTCTTTAGAAAGGTTTTATAAGGATATGCAGGATGTAGAGTTTACTATTGAAAACCGTAAGCTCTACATTCTTCAAACAAGAAGTGGTAAACGATCAGCAGAAGCAGCAGTGAGGATTGCTCATGATATGGTTCAGGAAAACCTTATAGGTAAAAGTGAAGCTTTAACTAGAGTTACGCCAAGGGAAGCAGAACTTCTTCTTCACAAACAGATAGGCAGCCAGGTGGATGTGCCTCTTGTAGCAGAGGGGTTGCCAGCGTCACCAGGAGCATGTTCAGGCATGATAGTGTTTTCTCCAGAGGCAGCAGTACAGTGGAATGATGAGGGAAAGAATGTTATTCTTGTACGCCCTGAAACGAGTCCAGATGATATTCATGGATTGGCTGTCGCGGAAGGTGTGGTAACAAGTCGTGGCGGAATGACAAGCCATGCTGCTGTTGTTGCCAGAGGTATGGGTAAACCTTGCGTAAGCGGTTGCGAAGAGCTTTTCATTGATGTGGATGAAAAGGTTCTTTACGGAGAAAGCCTGATCCTCAAAGAGGGGGATATTATTACAGTAGATGGAAGCAATGGTAGAGTTTATGCAGGAGAAGCCCCCCTTGTAGACGCAAAAATTACCAAAGAGCTCTCCGTTTTTCTTCAATGGGCAGACGAGGCGGCCTCTTTAGAGGTATGGGCGAATGCTGATACTCCCGAAGATGCCCGAAGAGCGAGGGAGTTTGGTGCTAAGGGAATTGGTTTGTGTCGGACGGAGCACATGTTTATGGCCCAGGATCGACTTCCTGTTATGGAGCATATGATAATGGCTCCGGATAAAGAAAGTCGCCTTAAAGACCTTGAACTTTTAAAGGAAATGCAGAAAAATGATTTTGCTGATATTTTTAGGGAGATGAGCGGCTGCCCTGTTATCATTCGCCTGTTAGACCCGCCTCTCCATGAATTTCTCCCAAAAGAAAATGTTATACGACAGCAGTTGTTCGAGATGCAAAGGGAAAAGGAATCCCCAGCACAGAAGAAAAAAATTTTAGAAATGGAAGCAGTGCTCAAAAAAATTGAGATGCTTAAAGAAATCAATCCTATGATGGGATTCAGAGGGTGTCGGCTTGGTATCTTGCATCCTGAAATTTATGAAGCACAGATTCGCGCTATTTTTGAAGCAGCTCTTTTAGTTCTAGGAGAAAGAAAAGCTGTTTTCCCAGAAATAATGATACCTCTTGTCGGTCTCTCTGAAGAAATGGAAATATTCCGCGAAATGGTAGACAGAATTGCCGAAGAGTACTATAAGAGTACAGGGATAATTGTTGACTACAAAGTAGGAAGCATGATAGAAGTTCCCCATTCAGTATTGGTTGCTGATAAAATAGCGAAAGTTGCAGATTTTTTTAGTTTTGGAACGAATGATTTGACACAAGCGGTTTTTGCGTATTCAAGGGATGATGCGGAGTCCAAGTTCCTACGGGCCTATTTACAGAAAGGCATATTGCAGGAGAATCCCTTTCATACCCTTGATCGAGAAGGCGTTGGAGAGATGATGCGTCTTTGCGTTAAAAAAGCGAGAGAAACACGACAAAACATGTCTTTGGGCATTTGTGGCGAACATGGCGGTAATCCAGAAAGTATTGCCTTTTGTCATATTATCGGCCTTAACTATGTCAGCTGTTCGCCCTTCAGGATACCAGTGGCAAGACTGGCAGCTGCTCAGGCTGCGCTGGGCTTCATTAATTAACGAGGAGGCAGTAAGATGGGAACATATAAGTATATCAGGTGGTTTTCGGAAGTTAATCGCAACGACATACCACTTGTAGGAGGAAAGGGAGCAAATCTCGGTGAATTGACTCAGAATGGGGTTGCTGTCCCTCCGGGGTTTTGTGTAATTGCTGGAGCTTACAGGGATTTTATCAGAATTTCTGGCCTCAATGCATCCATAGAGAACATAATTCGCAACATTGATTTTGAAAACACAGATGACCTTTCTGAAAAATGCGGAGAGATCAGAAAGCTTATTATGGAAGCGCCCTTTCCCAAAGAAATTGAAAAAGAAGTAAAAAAAGCCTATGCTCAGCTTGCCCAAAAAACTGGATTGGAAAATGTACAGGTTGCAGTCCGAAGTTCTGCGACAGCTGAAGATTTGCCAGATGCTTCTTTTGCGGGACAGCAGGATACCTACCTTCATATTCGAGGAGCAGAAGAAGTTTTAAAACATGTTCAGAAATGCTGGGCCTCCCTTTGGACAGCTCGAGCGACCTATTATCGGGAAAAACAGGACTTCAATCACTTTGAAGTAGCCTTGAGCGCTGTAGTACAAAAAATGGTTAGAAGCGAGAAGTCTGGTGTTCTATTTACAGCTAATCCTGTTTCCAATGACCTCAATCAAATTATGATCAACGCAAGTTGGGGACTCGGAGAAGCTGTTGTCTCTGGAGTTGTTACTCCAGATGAATTTATACTGGAGAAAGATCATCTCGATGTAGTGGAGAAAACAATATCTGAAAAGAACACCATGATCGTCGAAAAAGATGGAGATATAGGCACTGCAAAAGTTGCGGTTAAAGATTTTCTTGGGCCGGATAAGGTAAAGATGCAGTGCCTTACAGATATGGAAATAATAACCCTTGGCAAAGCTGGAAAAACAATAGAGTCCCTTTATAACGCTCCTCAGGATATAGAGTGGGCTCTCGACCAAGATACAAAGGAACTATATATTCTGCAGGCCCGTCCTATTACAACTTTAGCTAAAGGAGAGAGTTCTGTGGATCAGAACACAACCCCAAAAGAAACAAAGTTGAATGTTTTGGCAAGAGGTCTGGCGGCATCTCCAGGGACCGCAGTTGGAAAAGTTATCGTTATCGAGGATATAAATGAGATAGCGAGGGTAAAAGATGGCGACATCCTTGTAACGGGGATGACTAATCCTGACATGGTTCCTGCTATGCGAAAAGCTGCAGCCGTCGTGACCGACGAAGGTGGACGAACGTGCCATGCCGCCATCGTTTCAAGAGAACTGGGCATTCCCTGTATAGTAGGTTCGAAAAACGGGACGGCAGTACTTGCAGAAGGGGTGCTTGTTACAGTTGATGCTACTCGTGGCGTTGTCTTTGAAGGTAACGTTGTACCCGAAAAGAAAGAAGCGGAAAAAGCTACTCTAGTTTCACCAGGTGCTCAAGCTCTTCCGATAGAAGAGCTCGTACATCAGTTAGCGCCTATTACAGGAACAAAAATTTACATGAATCTGGGCGAGCCTTCTATAATTGACAGATATAAGAACCTCCCCTTTGATGGGATAGGGTTAATGCGTACGGAATTTATATTTACCAATATGGTTGGTATACATCCTATGTATCTTGTTAAGACAGGGCAGGGAAAGCTTCTTGTAGATAAAATGTCTGAGGGAATAACCACAGTGGCCCAGGCTATTTACCCCCGTCCAGTCGTAGTGCGCATGAGTGATTTCAGAACAAATGAGTTCAGAGGGCTTAAAGGCGGGGAAGAAGTTGAGCCTGTAGAGAACAACCCAATGATTGGCTGGCGTGGTGTTTCTCGGTACATTTCCTCTGAATATGAAGCGGGGTTCAGACTTGAATGTCAGGCAATGCGCAAAGTCAGGGAAGAGTACGGCCTCATAAACGTCTGGATGATGCTTCCTTTCGTTCGAACTACATGGGAGCTTGAAAGTGTCATGAATATCCTTTGTTCCGAAGGTTTGGAGAGGAGTTCTTCGTTTAAAATCTGGATCATGGCAGAAGTTCCGTCAGTTGTGTTTGCTGCGGAGGAATTTGCCCAGATGGTTGATGGTTTCAGCATTGGAAGTAACGACCTGACACAGCTCGTAATGGGAGTTGACAGAGATTCAGGCATATTGAACAACATGGGATACTTTGATGAAAGGAACATTGCAGTGCAGCGTGCTATTCGCACATTGATCCAAGCGGCGCATAAGCATGGGAAAACATGCTCCATCTGTGGACAAGGGCCATCTCTCTATCCGGATTTTGCCGAGTTCCTTGTAAGAGAAGGAATAGACAGCATGAGTGTCAATCCTGATACTGTAGCCTATACGAGAAAGCTCGTAGCAGGAGTAGAGCAGCGTATTATTCTTAACAGTATTCGAAACAGATAGAATAGACATTCATAGAAAAAAGGGCAGAACCGAGTTTTTCGGTTTTGCCCTTTTAATTTTTGAGTCGCATCTTTTATACGGCTTTAGTTTGTAATGCCGTATTGCTTTAGAAGGTCCTGGTAGCGTTCCTCGATTGTTTGGGCAGGGCTGGGATCGTCCTTGTACGGATCTTGCTCTCCAACAGGGATAACTGATTTTTGTGCTGGTTTGTGCGATAGTTGCGATTTTTCCTCAACAGTTGAAGACACCTTCACCTCTATATCGGAACCGGCGAGAGAGAAAGGAATATCTCCATCTGGGAATTTGGCATAAGTATAGTAATGTTCCTCGTCTTGAGGAAGAAGATAAAGTCTTGGAGCCAAGGAGTCATTTTGACAGGCAAAGATATCTCCTCCATGGATAGGACATGTGGTTGTAGGAGTCGATCCCGCTGGCAGAAGCAAGGTTGCGGCTGAACAGCCAGGAGCGGCTAAAAAACCAGTTTGCCTGCATACTCGAACAGCTTCTACTGCAAGACCCTGAGGGATATCAAAGGCCTGCGGAAGGTGAAGCACTTTAACAGCCTCGCTCATAAAACTCTTCCACACTGGTACTGCAATAGCACTTCCAGTTGCATTTCTACCAAGGGCTTTATGGTCGTCATTTCCTGCATAGACAATAGTGACAAGGCCAGGAACACCTCCTGCAAACCATGCGTCACTATACTCATTTGTAGTTCCAGTTTTACCGAAAGTTTCCCATCCGGGGATAAGGGCATTTCTTCCTGTACCAGCTCGAACCGCATCTTCCATGAGAGAGCGAATAACAGTTGCGGTGACAGGAGAGATCCCTTCTCGTATCTCTGGCTTATGGAATTCAAGCACGTCTCCATTCCCTGATCGAATTTCACGTATCATCAAAGGAGAAACAACATGACCTCCGTTGGCAAAAGTTGAAAAGGCCGTAGCCATTTCTAATGGTGTTACACTTGCGGTTCCAAGAGCAATCGATAAATCATGAGGCAAATGGGGAGAAGTAATTCCTGTGCTTCGTGCCATCTTTATAATATTGCTAACACCTGTAATGTCGGCCATGCGTACCGCCACTGTATTATAAGAATGAATGAGAGCGTCGAGAACGGTCACTTCCCCGTGAAATTTTTGGCCATAGTTGCCAGGCTCCCATGTTTTTTCTTCTCCCGGGACATCATATGAGAGAGGTGCATCAAGAAAATGATCAGTAGGCATAATGCCTTTTTCCAGAGCAGCAGCAAAGACGAAGGGTTTAAAGGCAGAGCCAGGCTGACGATAAGCCTGAGTAACCCTGTTAAATTTGCTTGTTGAAAAATCTTTTCCTCCCGTGAGGGCTAAAACTTCTCCTGTGAGAGGATCCAGTGCAACAAGAGCCCCTTGGCTTTTCAACATCTTGATCGCATTATCAGCTTTTTCCTGCAGATCCAGGTCAATGGTTGTGTATATCTCCATACCGCCGCTATATACAAGATCAGCTCCATAGGTAGGGAGGAGGTGATTAATGAGCAAGTGTGAAATAAAATAAGGGGCCTTGTTAAATTCCGTAACTTTATTTGGGACATGCTTTAAGTTAATTTCTTCAATATATGCTTTTTCTTTTGTTTCACTATCGATCCATCCGAGGTCTATTAAACGGCCGAGGACATACCCTTGGCGTTTTTTGGCGTTATTTATATTGTTGAGTGGGCTATACCGTTCTGGAGCAGCTATTAGACCTGCGATAACAGCAGATTCAGAGAGGGTAAGATTTCTTGATTCCTTACCAAAATAAGTTTTAGCTGCTGTTTCTATCCCCCAGGCGCCATGTCCAAAATATATGGTATTGAGATACATTTCAAGGATCTTATCCTTCGAGAAAAGCTGTTCCATGCGAATGGCGAGCATAATCTCCTTTGCTTTCCTTTTAATGGTCTTTTCCTGGGATAAGAAGAGATTACGAGCTAATTGCTGTGTAATAGTGCTACCTCCCTGGCGGGCTCCTCGATGGAGAATATCAACCATTAATGCTCTTCCAATGGCAGTAACTCTTATCCCGCCATGCTGATAAAAAGAGGAATCCTCTGCAGCTAAAGTACATTTCAGTATCCACGGAGAAATATCTTTCAATTGCACAGGTTTTCTATTCTCCGTAAATAATCGTGCTATAATCTCGTTATCTCTGTCATAAACCGTACTTGCCACGTTTTCTTTGTGAGCAAGTATTTGCGATGTTGTCGGGAGCTCTTCAGATATTTCTTTTATATAAAGAGCTCCAAAAACAAAAACAACGGCAATGCCTGCCGCCATTACCAATAGAACTAAAAAAAGTACTTTTCGGATAAGATATAAACCGCCAGATTGTGGGGGTTGTTTCCCGTCACGCTTTGCAGCGTTTGATTCGGGTTCTTTTCTCGTCATATTTAAAAACCTCCTCCAAACAACATGTTACCTAGTATAAATGTATTTTCAGGAGACTGCATCTTGTTCATTGACGGAGAAATTATATCATCTCAAAAGAATTTTTATAAAAACTTTAAAAAGGGCTTGCATTCCCTTCAAAGGCATGGTATATTTTTCGCCGTTGCCAGTTAGGGCAGCGATCATTACGAAGCTTGAAAAGAGAATACAGTGCGCAGATGTAAAGCGAGCCATTTAAGAAATTTATGGAGAGTTTGATCCTGGCTCAGGACGAACGCTGGCGGCGTGCTTAACACATGCAAGTTGAACGGGACGGATATTGAAGCGACTT